>CALMZW010000278.1 GCA_937870605.1 uncultured Synergistaceae bacterium | reverse complement strand
AGAGCGAGAGCGTTCTTTCGGAACGCAACAGCGTTGCGGTTATATCCTGGAGTGACACCACGCTTCCAACGCCCAGAACCTCTTCGATTCCGAAATAGGACAGACAATCCCGGCTGACGAGAACCCTGCACCCCCTGTGGTTCAGGGACGAAATGCTCGCGCAGGTCTTCGTTCCCTTTACGGCGAGTTTGACCCCTTCATTCATGAGCACGATCGTCTGGGGAAACGGGGTGACGTGCTGCAGGGATTGCAGGAACGCAAGCGCGAGGTTTTCTCCGTGGTCTTCGTCGCTTCCGCCGATTGTCCTTCGTGACAGGATGATCGTCGTTCCTCCGAACACCGGGTGCGCCGGTTGCGTCGACGGGGAGACCGGCGGCGCTTTCTTCGGTCGAACGGCAGGAATGCGGACAGGCTCCGCTTTCGCCGGAGAGCCGGGAGTCCGCAGTCGCGCCTTCAATACGACGGTCCCCTCGTCATCCTCGAGGCTGACGTCGCAGCCGTTCTCCGTGAGGGAGCTCCGCACCCTGGACGCGACCATCGGGTTATCGAGAAGGACCGAAAACGAGGAGGTTTCCGACTTCGGAATAGCCTGGACGGAACGTATCGCTTCTTCGGGTGTTTTCCCCCGGAAGTCGTATGCATCGGTCATCGAATCACCTGAAATTCTCTCAATTCGGAGAGATATAGTCGGTTTCCAAAACTAAGGTACAATTATAGTACAGCATCGTTCTTTGAAGCTACAGGAAAAGGGGCATTTTTTCCCGAAGGAGGCCGTGGAATACGATGACTGAACCGCACGTTCAGGCAAGCCTGAGGGGGCTTCCGCCTATGGATTCCCTTCTCGATCAGATCTGGCTCGAGGAATGGATTCCATCGCTCGGGCGCGAAACGGTCAAACGCGTCTTCACATCAGTGGTCAACGACATTCGTGAAGGAATACGGAACGGCTCCGTGGAGAATACCTCGATGGAGGCGATCAACCGTCGGGCGGCGTCCGTATTCGCGAGACGGGGCTGCTCGAGCCTTCGGTCGCTCGTCAACGCCACGGGCGTCGTCGTTCATACGAATCTCGGACGCTCCTGTCTTGCCGAAGAAGCCGTACGGTCCGTTTCGGACGTCGCGCGTTCCTACAGCACGCTCGAATACGATCTTCACGCCGGAGAGCGGGGGCACAGGAACGATCATGTCGAATGGCTCCTTTGCGAGCTCTCGGGAGCGGAGGCGGCGCTGGTCGTCAACAACAACGCGGCCGCGGTGCTCCTGTGTCTTGCCGCGCTTGCACGCGACAGGGAAGTCATCGTCTCGCGCGGGGAACTCGTGGAAATCGGCGGTTCGTTCCGGATTCCCGATGTCATGGCCTTCTCCGGAGCGCGCCTCGTCGAGGTCGGAACCACGAACAGAACCCACCGGGCTGACTATATCGACGCCATCACCCCGGATACGGCAATGGTGTTGAAGGTTCACCCGTCGAACTTCAGAATACAGGGATTCACGGCGTCCGTGGATCGACAGGATCTGGCGCGGAGCGCGATGGATCGGGGCGTCATTTCCATGGAAGACCTGGGGAGCGGGATGATCGTCGCCTGCGGGGAACTCGGATTGTCGGGCGAGCCCACAATCCGGGATTGCATCGCCGCCGGAATCGATATCGTGACCTTTTCCGGCGACAAGATGCTTGGAGGGCCTCAAATAGGATGTATCGTCGGAAAACGCAGCCTGATCGGCAGGCTGAAATCCTACGCGCTGCTGCGGGCCCTTCGCGTGGACAAAATGACGCTCGCGGCCTTCGAGACGACGCTGCGCTTCTACCTTGCGGGACAAAATGACCGCATCCCCACGGTTCGCATGATCTCCGAGAGACCGGAGGCTTTGCGAAAGAAGGCGCAGCGTCTCGCGCGACTGCTCAGTAAAAGGATATCCGCGGGCGTTTTCGAAGTCATTCCCGTTTCCGACGCTGTCGGCGGCGGCGCGTTTCCCGCCGAAACGCTGCCGGGCTTCGGCGTGGCGATACGGTTTCGGGGAGACGTTCCGTCAACAGGGCAGCTCCTTTCATCTCTCCGCTCGGCGGAGTATCCCGTCATTGCGGGAGCGCGGGATGACGTCGCTGTGTTCCACGTCCGGACGCTCCTTGAAGGGGACGAAGAGAAGATAGCCCGTTCTCTCGAATCCGTCCTTTCGCGGAGGTGACGGCATGTCACAGCAGGAGATTTCGCTCGTCCTCGGCACCGCGGGGCATATCGATCACGGGAAGACCACGCTCGTCAAAGCGCTCACGGGGGTGGATTGCGACCGGCTCGAAGAGGAAAAGAAACGCGGCATTACCATCGAGCTGGGATTTGCGCCGCTGGTCCTTCCGGACGACCGGGTGGTCAGCATCATCGACGTCCCGGGGCACGAGCGCTTCATTCGGCAGATGGTGGCCGGCGCATCGGGCATCGATGCAGTCATGCTCGTCGTGGCTGCGGACGAGGGAGTTATGCCCCAGACCCGGGAGCATCTCGCTATTTTGAGGTTGCTTGGGATTCGTCACGGCCTGATCGTCGTCACGAAAAAGGACATGGTCGACGAAGAACTTCTGGAACTTGCGCTGGACGATATCCGTTCGTTCGTTCAGGGAACGTTTCTGGAATCGGCCCCGATCATTCCCGTTTCCGCTGTCTCCGGCGAGAATATGGAGACATTGCGGAACGAACTGCGAGGATTGGTCGACGCCGTCTCCCCGCGGCCCAGGAAGGGACCGTTTTTTTTGCCGATAGATCGGGCCTTTCCGGTGCCCGGCTTCGGTACGGTCATAACGGGAACGGCGTATCGGGGACGAATCATCTCCGGAATCGAGGCCAACGTCCTCCCGCTGGGGAAAGATGTCCGTCTGCGGAGCGTGCAGGTCCACGGAAAAACGGTCGAAGAAGCGTGGGCCGGGCAGCGGGTGGCGGTGTGCCTGAACGGCGTCTCGGTCGATGAACTTTCGAGGGGAGACGTCGTGTGCGCCAAAGGAGTGTTTCGCGAAACGAAGTGTTTCGATGTCCGTCTCTCCGTGCTGCAATCCGCATCGGCCCCGCTCCTTCACTGGCAGCGCGTCCGGATCCACATCGGAACGGCCGATGTCGTCGGCCGGATTTCCTTCCTGGAGGTTCCGCGTCTTGAGCCCGGCGGCGAAGGGATAGCGCAGATCATAACGGAAGAGAAGGTCGTCGTCATATCGGATCAACATTTTGTTCTCCGGACGTATAGCCCGCTCGACACGGTTGCAGGGGGACATGTCGTGTTTCCATACGGGAAGAAGCCCAGGGGAAAGGCGGAACGGCTTCGGTATCGCGAGATGCTGGCCCGTTTCATGGGCGCGCAAAAACGGGAACAGCGGCTCAGGGTTCTTGTGGATTTCTTCGGCATTGTGCCGTTGCCGGATCTTGTCGCGGACCTCCAGGAAATGCCGGGCGACGTCCGCGCGCTCTCGCAGGCGCTCCACGAGCGAAAAGAGATCGTCTATCTGGACGGGAATCCCGAGTGCCTTCTTTCACTCGAAAAGTCTGCGTCCCTTTTCGATCGCCTTCATTCGTTTCTTGCCGCTTTTCATGAAGCGCGTCCCTATCAACCGGGCTGCCAAACGGAGGAGGTCCTGCTTCTTCTCGTTCGGGAGATTGAACAGAAGAACGCGCGTTCCCTGCTGGAATATCTGGCGAAGAACGGACACATCGCCTGCGAAAACGGAACCGTTCGTCTTCCGGAATTCCGTCAGCGGGACGACGAAGCATTCGGCCGTTCATCCTCCAGATTGTTGGCGCTCTGCGAGGAGCGAGGATTCCAGCCCCCTGAAATCGCTGAAGCCCGGGGAATTCTGGGAATGAGCGACAAAGAATTCAGCGGTTTGGTGAAGGATCTCAAGGAGCAGGAGAAAATTTCGATCGTAACGGGCGGATTTCTCCTGAGCGCACCGGTGGAAGATCGCTTTCTCGAACTCCTGCGCGACGTGAATCAGGATATTACGCTTGGAACGGTGCGGGACTTGACGGGCAGCTCCAGAAAGTTTATATTGCCTCTTCTGGAGTATCTTGATTCGAAGGGCTTTACACGACGAGTAGGTGAAAAGCGGATCTTATTGCCGAAAGCCGCGTTAACTAAAAAGAATCGTACTGAATGAGCATTAAGGCGAATATAAGGGGCGCTTGCATCCTATAGCCTGGGGTGGTATAATCTGCCGAAGGTTAGATGGAGAGGTGACCCGTATGACCTATAGCCTTGCGGAGATCAGGCAACAGGTTGCTCTTTTCAAAGGCATGAGAGTCCGCTACAGAACGGCGAAAGGTCGACGAAAGGTCGAGGAAAAGCAGGGCGTCATTCTGGAAACCTATCCGAATCTCTTTACTCTTTACGTCGATTCCCTGGATAGCAAGGTCTCCTTCAGCTATGCCGAAATCCTCACCAAAGAAGTCGAACTGGAGCTTGTTCAGAGCAACCGAAACTGACTGAAACACTATGCCAGCGCCGAAGAAGCCCCGACACGTCGAAGTGTCGGGGCGTTTTTGTGGGTGGTGACCGGATGTATCTGCAATACACTCCTTCAAAGCTCAACCTGACGCTTCGCGTCGTCGGGATGCGATCTGACGGCTATCACAATATTTGTTCCCTGTTCTATCGTAATGAGGCGACAGAACAGTTGACAATACGTGTAAAAAAGGCCAATAATGTCAGCGATTCGGTGACGACGGAACCTTTTCCTATCCCCGGCGAGAATATCATCTCCCGTTGTCTGTCCGTTCTCCGCCGCACGGAATCCTTTGCGAATCTTCCTTTTCTCGATGTCGGCATACACAAGACGATCCCTCCCGGAACGGGCATCGGGGCGGGAAGCGGGAATGCCGCCGCGTTTCTTCGCTGGGCTGCGCGCTTCGCGGGGGCGGCTCTTCCTGATGGTTTTTGCGAGTCAATAGGCGCCGACATCCCTTTTCTCTTTGAGGGATCGAAGCTGGCGTTGGTCGGTGATATCGGCATAGTTCGCGAGCGCCTTTCGCTGGACCGCGGGTTCAACGTGATTCTCGTGATTCCGGATTGGTTTTCCAACACACGGCGGGCGTTCTCGAAACTGGATTCTTTTTTCAAGGGGTCTTTTCCGCGAAACGAAACGCGAGCCCGTGAGGAGGCTTTCGATGTCATCGGTGCCCTGAACGCCGGTCGGCGCGTCGGATTGTTGCCGAACGACTTCGCGTGCGTCCTCTTTCAGGAGCATCCCGAATACGAACTCCTTGCGGCTCTCGGACGTTCCTCCGGAGCTCCGGGGTACGGGCTTTCCGGGAGCGGAAGCGCTTTCTTTTTTCTTGCGGACGACGATACATCGATCGTTCACATAATGCATGCCCTCAAGAGTCTTCCATGGTGCAGAAGAATCATTACGATGGGGTGATCTGATCCATGAAAGGTCAAAGAACAGAAAGATTGATTCGAACTGTCGCTCGCTTCCTCTCTTCGCCTTCGTCGCAGATTTCCCTTACGGCGCTCGCATCCTGTTTCGGCGTATCGAAGACTGTCGTCAGCGATGACGTGGCGATCATCGACGACGCGCTGTCGAAAGAAGGAATCGGCGATATCCATGTCGACAGGGGAAGAAGCGGGGGGGCTTCGTTTGTTCCGCGCCTTTCGGACGAAGCGAGAAACGAGCTGCTGTCCGAGATTGTTCGCCTGCTCTCTCACGAGGACAGGATCTTGCCCGGCGGGTTAATCTACTATACGGATATCCTCTTCAATCCGTCCGTCGCCATGCGGCTCGGATATGCGATGGCGTCGATGTTTCACGGCTCCGCGCCGGATGTCGTCATGACTTCCGAAGTGAAGGGAATTCCGTTGGCGATGTCAACCGCGTTTGCGATGGGCATACCCCTGGCTGTCTGTCGCTTCAGGAACCGCCCGAGCGACGGATCGGCGGTCGCCGTTCACTATCCCACGAAAATCGGCGATGTGAAGACAATGTATATGAGCACGAAACAATTATCGCGCGGAAACAAGGTTCTGATCATCGACGATTTCATGCGCGGAGGATCGACGATTTCCGGAATGCTGCTCGTTGCGAAAGAATTCGGTGCTGAAGTGACGGGGATCGGCGTGTTCATCGTTTCTTCGGAACCTGAAATCAAGACGGTTAACGGTTTCCAGGCTCTATTACGTCTGGACAGCATAGAAAAGAGCGCTCCTGAACTTCGGATATGGGAAAAGACTTCCGTTTGACGTTCGGAGAACCGTGTTATACAATCGCTTGCGCGAAAGGAGGTGCTCGCTTTCATGCGGGTCTCTCTTGACAAGAACGAATGCATCGGCTGTGGAGTGTGTGTACAGATTTGTCCGGATGTCTTTTCCATGGACGAGGCCGCCGGCGTTTCCAAAGTGATCAACGCCGGAGGATCTCCGTGCGCGAAGGAAGCCGCCGACAGTTGCCCGGTCGGTTGCATCCACGTCGAGGAATAACTCGTCAATCATTGTTCCCGGTTGGCGAAAAGGGTATACTCAATGAACGGGCCTATAGCTCAACGGGTTAGAGCCACCGGCTCATAACCGGAAGGTTCCTGGTTCGAGTCCAGGTAGGCCCACCAACTATTTGCCGTTTCCTGTCCAGGGAGACGGCTTTTTTTTTAGGAGGGGAGAACGATGCGTCTTTCCGATGTCATCGAACGCATTGAAGCGGTTGCTCCGTTTGGAGCGGCGGAGTCATGGGACAACAGCGGACTGTTGCTCGGCGATCCCGGAGACGCGGTCCATCGCGTCGGAGTGTGTCTCGATGCGACCACAGCGTCCGTTGAAGAGGCGTCGTCGCGCGGATGCGACCTCCTTGTCACGCATCATCCGATGATCTTCCCTTCGCTTCGGCGCATCGATCGGGATTCCATTGCGGCCCGGGCGATACGGAGCGCGATCGGGTGCGGAATATCCGTTCTCTGCGCCCATACGAACTGGGATCGCAGCGATGTAGGGGTCAATGCGGTCCTGGCCGATCGCCTCGGGATGCGGGACGTGTCTCCTTTGCGAGGCGAGGACAACGGGCTTGGACGGAGAGGCTTTCTCGATCCTCTTCCCTTCGGCGACTTTCTTGGTGTCTTGAAGGAACGCTGGACGCTTTCATGGGTTTCGGGCTACGGAGATGCCGGAAGAACGATTCGTTCTGTGGCGTTGTGCGGCGGTTCGGGCCGGGATTTTCTCCGCGACGCGGTCGAATCGGGAGCGGATGTTTTCTGTACGGCTGATTTGACGTATCATGATGTCATGGAAGCAAAGAATTCCGGGGTGTGTGTTGCTCTCGCGGATCACGGCGAGATGGAACGGATGTCCATGAAGCGGCTTGCGGAGATCATTGGAGGCAATGACCTCCCTGTCGATGTTCTCGTTTCGGAGGAGCTTGGGGAACGGCTTTATGTCTGATGCGCCGGCAATCGCAGGAGAGGAACGGAATTTTCTCGTTTCCGTGGAGGCCTTTACCGGGCCGGTTGATCTCCTGTGCGTCCTTGTCGAGTCGAGACAGATCGACATTTCTCGAATACCTCTCACCGATATCGTGAGGGCATACGGACAATATCTGACGCGCAGGAAGGACATCCCGCTTCCCGAGGTGGCGGATTTCTTTCACAAGGCGGCTACGCTTCTTCTGTTCAAAGTTCTGTCTCTTTTTCCCCTCAACGCGATGCAGGCAGACGGAGAAGAGGTCGGAGACGGCGAGTTCCTCGAGGACATCGAACGACGGGTGGAGCTCTTCGCTCCCTATCGCATCGCCAGGGAATCGCTGATCCTGCGGAAGAGTTCGCAGGATCGTCGGATGACCAGAATCTGCGGCATTGAAGGCCCGGTGCACTACGACATCGGAGACGTCTACGCGCTGTCCACCCTTTGGTGGGATATCGCCCGGCGCAGAAAGGGCAACGCGAAGCCTATAGACGACGAAGAGCATTGGGCAGGCGTGCCGGATCCGATTCCTGATGAAACGCTCATCGATCGAAAGGTCGAGGAATTGACGGAAATTATCCGGGAGCGAAAGACGTTTTCTATATCGTCCTTACTGCGTGAAAAATCGCACTTTTCCGTGCTTCTGGTAACAATTCTCGCCCTGCTCGAAATGTGCCGAATGGGACGTATACGAATACGCCAGGAGGAGGTGTTCGGCGATGTCGTCGCTATCGGGTCAGAGTGTTCTTTCCCCGGAGGCCAGGATGCTTGAGGCGATTCTGTTTGTCGCTTCCAGGCCGGTCCCGGAGTCGCGTATCGCCGATATCACGGCTTTCGGGGAGGGGAAAGTCCGCAGTGCGATCGAAGAGCTGAAGAATCATTACGATGCGGGTCATGGTCTGGTCGTTCAGCGCGTCGCCGGAGGCTGGCAGATGTGTTCCTCCGCCGATGTATTTGAAACGGTATCCCGCTTTCAGGAGGACTCGCAGCGCGTCCGCCTGAGCAAGGCGGCGTTCGAGAGTCTTGCCGTGGTCGCGTACAACCAGCCTGTGACGCGGGGAGAAATTGAAGAAATACGCGGCGTCCGATGCGATCGTGTCATCGAAACGCTCTTGACGGTGGGATTGCTTCGCATCGCCGGTCGAAAGAAGGGAAGCGGCTCTCCTCTCCTGTACCGTACGACCGATTTGTTCCTTCGGGAATTCGGACTTGATTCCATCTCCGAACTGCCGACGCTCGCCGAATTGAGCGAGATGGCCCGGCACAAAGCCGGGAACGACGATGCGTTTGAATAAATACCTTGCCCTCTGCGGGCTCGGCTCGCGAAGAAAAGCCGAGATTCCGGTTCGTGAAGGACGTGTCCGGATCAACGGAGAGAAATGCGATGATCTTTCCCGCACTGTGCGGGACGGAGACGTGATTGAAGTCGACGGCCGCAAGGTCGAACGACAGGATACAATATACCTGGTTCTCAACAAGCCGAAGGGATACGTTTGCGCGGTAACCGACGGCAGGGATCCCACGGTTATCGAATTGCTCCCGGAGCGGCAACGGATGTACCGCGTGTTTCCGGTCGGCAGACTCGACCGGGATTCAGAGGGACTGCTTCTGCTTACGAACGACGGGGATTTCGCGCAGCGAATAGCGCATCCCGGCGGCGGGATCGACAAGGAGTACGAAGTTCTCCTGGATCGTCCGCCTTCTTCCGATTCGCTGCACGCATGGCGCGTCGGCGTGACCTCGGACGGAGAACTCCTGCGAGCCCGTCGCGTCCGCGTCATGGACCGTGAACCGAAGGGCAGATGGCTGTGCATCACGCTTTCTGAGGGAAAGAAGCGTGAAATACGACGTATGGCCCAGGTCCGTGGGTACGTTGTGCAATCGCTTCTCCGCAAAAGAATTGGTAAAATGGACATAGGGTCGCTTGCGACCGGAGCGGTTGTGGAAATGCCTGTTCATGATCTGGAAAAGATGATTCGCGAAGGGGGAGCGATCAATGCTCTTTCCGAAGGGGAGGAAGATAAATGGACGGCATCGATGAACGTTCACGGGAGTTGATCAAGTCCCGCATCCTGGGGAAAATGAAAGAAATCAAATCCTTCCCTCAATTCGTGGTGGAGACCCTCAGAAAACTCAATGATCGCGACAGCAGCGCCAGCGATGTCGCCATGAGCCTTTCCCGGGACGAAGGTCTCGTCATTCGGACGCTGAAGCTGGCCAATTCGGCTGCCTACGGAATATCCCGCGACATATCGAGCGTCACGGAAGCGATCGCGATGTTGGGGTACAAGAACATCAGCAATATCGTCCTTTCCGCTTCGGTCTATTCCGTCATGGACAAGTCGCTTCAGGGCTATGCGCTCGACCGGGGGCAGCTCTGGAAGCACTCGCTGACGGTCGCGTACGCGGCCAGATACATCGCGCAGCGTTTTGGGAAGTCCATACCGGAAGAGGCGTACGTCGGCGGCTTGTTGCACGATATCGGCAAGGTCGTCCTGAATGACTATGTCCGCTTTGGGTACGGCATCATCGTCAAGCTGGTCGAAGAGAAGCAGATCCCGTTTATCGAGGCCGAAACGCAGGTTCTCGGTTTCGACCACGCACAGGTCGGCGCGATGCTTGTCGAGAAGTGGGGATTGCCCGAAGCGTATGGATATGCCGTTGCGTATCATCACGCTCCGGATTCCGTGCCGCCGGAGAAACGCGAGAAATTCCAGCCCATAGCGGACGTCGTCCATACGGCGAATACCCTGTGCCTCATGCTCGGTGTGGGCATAGGCGCGGACGGATTGCAGAATCCCATGTATCCCCAGGTGTTCGAGCGGCTCGGCATAGAAGACGGTGAAGCGCTTCTTTCCGAGCTCGTGGATTTCGTCCAGGTCGCTGCGGAAGAACTCGAGTCATGGGAGAGTCCGGAAAATGAATGATGTTCCTCTGGTGATAACGGTCGACGGCCCTGCGGGATCGGGGAAGAGCACCGTGGCGAAAGCGCTTGCGAATCGGCTCGGCCTTTCGTATCTCGACACAGGGGCCTTGTATCGGGCTATTGCGTGGCATCTGAACAACCACGGCATTTCAGCGGTTGAAGGAGAAACGCTGACGAACGCTCTCGAAGCGCTTTCCATTACGCTTGGGAAGCAAGGCGTCTGTGTCGGCGGACACAATGTCACATCCCTCATCCGCTCGCCGGAAGTCGACGGCGTCGTTTCGTGCTACGCCGCTCTTCCTTCCGTGCGCCGAAAACTGCTCGATCTGCAGCGACGACAGGCGATCCTTCCGGGAATTGTCGCGGACGGAAGAGACATGGGAACCGTCGTCTTTCCGTGCGCCTCGTGCAAGTTTTTTCTGATTGCGACGCCCGAAATCAGGACGCAGAGGCGTGTGAAGGAGATTCGGGAACGGGGAGAGACCGTTTCGTATCAGGAGGTTCTGGAAGGCATCAGGGAAAGGGACCGGATCGACTCGGAACGGGCGGAAGCTCCTCTTCGAAAACCGGAGAATTCCCTTGAGATCGACACCTCCGGAATGAGCATCGAAGAAGTTGTCTCCAGAATGTACGAAATCGTCGCCAACGTGGTGTCTCTATGAAAGAAATGTCCTTTTTCTCGCCGCTTGTGTACTTTCTGGTCCGATGGTTTTGCTGGATCGTTCTGAAGGTCTATAACCGCATGAGGGTTCTCGGACTGAAGGACGTCGATTCGAAACGGCAGTACATCGTGGTGTGCAATCATTGCAGCAACCTGGACCCCGTCATTATCGGAGGAACCTTCCCGACGCGGCTCCGGTATCTTGCGAAATCGGAGCTGTTCCAGTGTCCCGGGTTCAGTCACCTCTTGCTGGCCCTCGGCGCGATTCCTGTGAAGAAACAGGACAGCCAGAGCGCCGGCGCGACGCTGAGAGCGTTTCTCTCGCTTCTTGAAGATGGCGAGAGCGTCCTTATTTTTCCCGAAGGGGGACGTTCCGACGACGGCGCATTGAAGCCCCTCGAGGGTGGAGTCGCCCTCATCGCGTTGAAATCGAGTGTGGCGATTCTCCCGGCGTATATTCGCGGTTCCTTCCAGGCGATGCCTCCCGGCGCCCCCTGGATCAAACCTGTCCGCATTTCGGTAACCTACGGAAGTCCGATCGACCCCTCCCCGTATGCTTCCTGCGAGTCCGGCGGAAAAGAGGCTCGAGGGAAGTTGCTCCAGGCGATATCGGAGGCCTTTATCGCTCTTGAGCGTCAATCCGATGAGTAAAAATCTTTCGGGAAAGACACGAAAAGCTGTTATCGCAGCTCTGGACATGTCCTCTGCGGATTTCGACGTAGAGCCATTGCTCGACGAGCTCGAGCTTCTGCTCGGGAACCTTGGAGTCACGTCTGTCGGAAGGATCATACAAAAGAGGGACCACCCGGACGCCGGGTGTTTTTTGGGAATCGGAAAAGCGGAAGAGGCGGCTCTATTCTGTGCTTCCGTGGGCGCCGGGCTGATTGTGTGCAACGGTCAGCTTGCGCCGGGGCAACGGGCGACGCTGTCGAAAATCACGAAATGCGAAGTTTGGGACAGAGCCTTTGTCATCATGAAGATATTCGAGCGTCGAGCCCGATCCCAGGAAGCGAAGCTTCAGGTCGAGCGGGCGTTGTGCGCCTACGAGATTCCGTATCTCAAGGGATTGGGACGGGCGATGTCGCGTCTCGGCGGAGGGATCGGAACCCGGGGCCCCGGCGAGACCGAGTTCGAAAGGCATCGACGGAAGCTTGAACGACGTTTGCGGGATATATCGGGCAAACTCCGCGTTATCCGCGATCGCCGTCGACTCAGCAGGGAACGTCGAGCCAAAGAGAGATTCCCCGTTATTTCTCTTGCGGGGTATACCAATAGCGGAAAATCGACGCTCCTGCGGAGATTGTCCGGCGATGAGACGCTCATCGCGGAAGACCGGCTGTTCTCGACGCTGGATACCTTTATTCGCGGAGTGCGGCTTCCTTCCGGGCGGACGATTCTGGTGGCGGATACGGTCGGCTTTATTCGAGACCTTCCTCATTCGCTGATCGATGCGTTCCGTGCAACGCTCGAGGAAATATGCCAGTCGTCGCTGATCCTCCTCGTCCTTGACGCCGGCGCTCCGGATTGTCTCGAGACGTTTCGTGTCGTGACGACGACGCTTGGAGATATCGGGGCCGGAGAAGTCCGTCGAATTGTCCTGCTGAACAAGACGGACACGTGTCGGGAAGAGGATGTCGTTCAGCTTCGGGAACGGATCGCGGGAGATGAGGATGTCGTTCTTCCTGTCAGCGCCGTCGATGGAAGCGGGGTCGATTCGCTGCTCCGGTATCTGGATGAATTTTTCCAACAGGAGGAAAAACCATGATTCGAAGCATGACGGGATACAGCAGGGTGTCCGTTTCGCACGAATGGGGAATCGTGACGATGGAGATATCGTCGGTCAACCATCGTTTTCAGGATTTTTCGATTCGCCTTCCGAGAGAACTCTCTCAATTTGAATCGCAGGTTCACTCGGTGTTGCGGCGACGTCTATCGAGGGGAAAAGTCCGGGCTTCCATCGACGTCCAGTGGGCGCCGTCGCTTTCGGGATGCCATCTCGATGCGGGAGCGCTTGAAGGAATCTATTCCGAACTGCAATCGTTCCGTAAAGCGCGGTGCATTCCCGGAGACCCTGTTCCCGAAATGCTCCTGCAGCTTCCCGGGATTCTCATCGGACCTGCAAGCAGCGAAGAGCGGACCCAGGAGATTTGTGATTGTCTTGTGAACCTCTCGCAACAGGCTCTGGACAAACTGGAGGAAATGAAAGCGGAAGAAGGGATGCACATACAAAGTGATATAATATCGCATCTGACCGCCTTCCAGGGGCTTCTCGACGCCATTTCCTCAATCTGGGACATTGAGTCGAAATCCGCGTTTTCCGATATGCAGGAGCGAATACGAAAAACGATCGGAGATATGAAGGGCGTGCTCGACGAAGGCAGGCTTGTTCAGGAAGTCGTCATCATGGCGGATAAATGGGACGTTTCCGAGGAAATCGCCCGATCGAGAAGCCACATCGAAAAATTTCACACGATCCTTCGCCAGGAGGAATCGCAAGGGAAGAAACTCGATTTTCTCGTTCAGGAGATGAACAGGGAAATCAATACGATGGGATCGAAACTGGCGAGTTCGGAATTGCGATGGAAGGTCGTCGAGGGCAAGACGCTTGTCGAAAGAATCCGGGAACAAGTGCAAAACGTGGAGTGATGCGGTATGCCGTACAGGCTCGTACATATCGGTTTCGGCAATATGATAGTTGCGGAACGGATCGTGGCGATCATTCACCCTTCATCCGCTCCAATCAAACGATTGAAGGAAGAAGCGAAAGAAGCCGGCCGGCTCATTGACGCGACGCAGGGCAGAAAGACCCGTGCGATTCTTGTCACGGACAGCAATCACATTGTGCTGTCGGCGATCCAGCCCGAGACAATAGTGCATCGATTCGAGGATGACGCGAATGACGGAGACGAAGAATAGAAAAGGACAGATATTCGTTTTGTCCGGCCCCAGCGGCGCGGGTAAGGGGACAGTTCGAAAACGGCTCTTTCAGGAAATGCCGATGCTGAAGTACTCTATCTCCTGTACGACGCGGCAACCTCGCCCCGGAGAAATTGACGGAACAGACTACCGGTTCATCGATGAAACACAGTTCAGGTCTTTTATCGGGGAAGGCGCTTTTCTCGAGTGGGCGGATGTTCATGGTCACCTCTACGGGACGCTCTTCTCGGATGTCGAGCGCGAATGCAGCGCCGGATACGACGTCGTTTTGGAAATCGACGTCCAGGGAGCGATGCAGGTCAGAAACAGATGCAACCGGTGTATTCTCGTCTTTCTCAGCCCTCCGTCCATCGAGGCATTGGAGCAGCGGCTTCGCTTGAGAGGAACGGAAAGCGAAGAGAGTATGCGTGTTCGTCTGCGCAACGCGAACTATGAAATGAACCACGCTTCCGGTTATGATTATCTTGTCATCAACGACAGCGTCGAGGAAGCAGTGCGTCGGATCAGGGAGATTATTCTCTCGGAACGAAACAGATACGCTTCTTCCGCATGTCTCCAAGGGAGGTGAAACGATTGAAATTCTACGATATCGACGAAATGGCGAAGAAATTGGGGATAGACAACAAATATCTTCTGACGACGTTAGTGTCCGGACGAGCACGAAGCATAAGCGAGCAAAAGGGAAGAATCCTCGAAGAAGAGGAAAAATACATCTCCGTTGTTCTGGACGATCTTGACGAAGAGCGTCTTTCCGTTGTCCCGGCGACGAAACCGTCGCAGGAAACAAGCGAAGGAAAAGAAGATGTTGGCTTGGAAGCGTAACAGACGGGTCGTCTTGGGGGTTTCGGGCGGGATAGCCGCCTACAAGGCGGCCGAAATCGTGCGCCTTCTCCGGAATTGCGGCTGCGACGTTGAAGTCGTCATGACGGAGGATGCGGAGCGTTTCGTGTCGCCGTTGACGCTTGCCGCTCTTTCCGGAAGACGCGTATGGCGGCAATCCGATTATCTTTCCGCGGAGTACGGCTGCGCGATTCCACATATTTCTCTTGCGGACTGGGCCGAAGTCGTGATGGTCGCTCCCCTGACCGCGAACACCATGGCGGGGATCGCCCACGGGACGGCGAAGAGCCTTCTGGAATCCGTCGTTCTTGCGACGACGGCTCCGGTGCTTCTCTTTCCTGCCATGAACATCCACATGCTGGAGAACGCGGCTACCCGGATGAATACCGGGACACTGCGGGAAAGAGGATACACTGTCGTCGACCCGGACGAAGGATATCTTGCGTGCGGATACGAAGCGAAGGGCAGACTCCCGTCTCCGGAAATCATCATTCAGGAGATGTGGAGAGTCTTGTGCCCGAACAAGGGGCTCGCTTCAAAGCGCGTCCTCGTAACGTCGGGGCCGACCTGGGAGTTTCTCGATCCGGTCCGCTTCATCGGAAATCCGAGTTCCGGCAAAATGGGACGCGCCGTTGCGCAAACAGCATGGTATCGCGGAGCCGACGTCACTCTTGTCGAGGGGCCGGTTTCTCTCGATGCTCCATACGGCATGGAGCGCATCCCCGTCGTTTCCGCACTCGATATGTACGAGGCGGTCCTCTCAAGGTCGTCTGATTGTGACATCATCGTCAAGGCTGCGGCTGTCGGTGATTTTCGTCCCGAAAAAAGAGAGGAAGGAAAGGTGAAGCGGGAAGGACTCGATCGCCTTTCGATTTCGCTCGTTCAGAACCCGGACATCGCGCAAGAGCTTGGGGCGAGGAAACGAGAGGGACAGATTCTCGTCGGCTTCGCCGCGGAATCCTCTGACCTGATTGCGCATGCCTCGGAGAAGATACGGAAGAAGGGGCTCGATTTTATCGTTGCAAACGACATAACCGCAGAAGGGGCCGGTTTCCGGTCTGATACGAACCGGGTTGTTTTCATCTTTCCGGACGGGACGACCAGAGATTCGGAGGGTTCGAAGGAAGACGTCGCGGATGTATTGTGGGACATCGTATCGTCGCTTCAGGGCAGAGCGGAGAAGTGATGCGTGTCATTTCTCGTGGACGTGATCGTACCGGGACCGTGGTGGAATCAACTTACCTATCGTTGTGAAGAAAATCTGTCTGCGGGATCACGCGTGCGCGTCCCGTTAGGGAGAGGAACGCGCATCGCATTTGTGTCTCATTTTCCGTCCGAAGAATCCACTTCCCCTCCGACGATACGAAAAATCAGCGAAGTACTCGACATCTCGCCTGTCTTCCCCGCTTCCTTGTGGGATTTAAGCAACTGGATCGGCGAGACGTTTCTGTGCGGCCAGGGAACGGCGCTGGGGGATATGTTGCCTCCGGATGTTCTGAAAGGCGCAACCTACGATGCCCTGTGTTTTGAGAAAATGTCCGGCGGCGTCAGCCGGACGACCGACAGCGTCGTTTTCACACCCCGCGACGAGGATCGCTTTGAAGAATACCGGCGAATGATCCGCCGGACCAACGGGGCGTGTCTCGTCCTGTTTCCTGAAGGAGCGACGGCGCGGCGCTTTTACGCGTCTCTGGATGGCAAGGATGATGTCCTCCTGTGGCCGAACGGAGGGGGGCGGCGGGCGATGCAGGCATGGGATTCCGCGCGTCGCTCGATTCCCCGCGTCGTGCTGGGGGCGCCGGGTGTTTGTTATGCGCCGCTTCCGCGCATCGATCTGGTTATTATCGAAGACGAAAGCGCCTCGTCGTATGATTCGCAGAAATTCCCCTTTCTGAACTACAGAATGATCGCCGCGAGACGTGCGAGAGATCACGGCGCGCAACTCGTTCTCGGCGGAAGGATGCCTTCCGCGCGGGCCTTTCAGCGATACCGTCCGCCATGCCCGGAGCGGCCCGGAAGCAGACTTGTTCTGATACGCAAAAATGCGGCTCTGCACAAAGCGACGCTCGGAATAGACAAGGACCTTCCGGTCGGACGCGCGATAGTCCGGATGACAGAGCGCATGTTGCGGGAATCGCAGGTTTCTCTCTGGATTCTCGATCGTTTGGGGTATGCGGTGGGGATTCGGTGTGACGATTGCGGGGCTGCCATTGCGTGCACACGGTGCGGGGGGGCGCTGCGATGGAAGGAACGTGACGCCGTTGCGACGTGTATGCAGTGTCGCCTGAACGTCGCCGTGCCTGAAAGATGTCCGTCCTGCGGCGGAGTCCTCCTGATCGGCGAACGGCCTGGAACCGAGGCCCTGCATAACATCGCGGCGCGTTGCTCCGGAAATCCGCAGGTCGTTGAGTGTGTCGCTGAGGATTTCAGCGTCGTTTCCCGAAGAAAAGCGATCGAAAAACGCGTCTCTGACGGGGCGATCCTTATAGGGACACGGGGAATCCTTCCGTTTTGCGATACCGTATCCGTGGGGCTGGTGTGCTGGATCGATCCGGAGGTCGAACTGGGATTCTCCCGCTATTACGGAGCGGTGCTTCTGTTTTCCATGATCTGGGAATCCTGCTGGAGAGGACCGGGGGCGGAGAAGAGGAAAGTTCTTGTCCAGACTTCCGAAACGGGTGCGAAGTGGAGCAGGGGCGCCCGGCAGG
>CALMZW010000277.1 GCA_937870605.1 uncultured Synergistaceae bacterium | reverse complement strand
ATAATAGTTGAAAACGATATGTATGAAAATAATATAGACGATTTTCCTTTCTGATCATGGCTCAAAGACCTGTTTTTATCCCAAGAATAAGTGGTCCGGATTTTGTGACCGCCATACCGGTCGAGTTTGTCTGGCATCCCGGGATGTCGAAGAGCCAGAAACAGAAGTCGATTCGCTCCTTGCACGAGGCTGCCGCGCAAACGAAAGGCATACGCAGGATTCTGGAAATATCCGGCAAGTCGGAAGACGAAACCGGAGTTCGGCTGAGTGCGTTCAATTTGCGGGTACAGCTGATAGATGACGTGATCGCCTCTGTCGAGGCGCTTTTTCAGGGAAGTAAGGTCTTTTCAAACGGCGGTCCGTTCACGGACATCTACCTGAAGGATTCGAGGGAAGCGAAAAAGGATGAGAGGGTGAGGGCATCGGGACAGCTCATCGGATTCCGGTGCGACAACCGGGATTGGCCGCTATATCCGCAGACGGTGTTTTACGACTGGCTCTATTTGTCGGCGTTGCGACAAAATCCGACCCTGGCGGCGAAAATACTGGAATACGACGGGTTTTCGGACATAGAGTTCAACCCGCAGAAATCCATAAACTGTCAGGCCGCGTCCGCCGCCCTCTACAAAGCGCTTGTGGTGCGTGGGCTCTTCGACGCGGCGATGTCTTCGCCCGAAGAGTTTATTCGGATACACGCAAACCACAAGAAGAACGCCGTTCCGGTCCAAGGAGAGCTGTTTTGATTCGTCGAATACGCTTCCGTTGGCCTTGCCATTAACGTGCCGCGGAAGGAGCAACGGCGAATGTGATCAAGAAATTTTCGAGCGTAAAGCCGTGTCGGAGAACGCTTGCATGCAATACACACATATATTCACTAAAACATTTCATAGTACACACGAAGCGCGGCGTGATGCGGGGGGTCAGGCTCATTTTTCGATCAAGTCGTGTTGGGGCTGAAACATAGGCGCGGGAGTGCGCCGTTTCGCCGGGGGAGGCGCTTCTTCCCGAGGAAACTGCATGCGTTATGAAGGCTCTACGCTACGGAGAGGGGGAAAAGGGAATGGGCAAGGAAATGGAAATGGAAATTGACATGGACAGGGAATCGAAAGAATGGAAGGAAATTCATGAATGTGCGAAAGAAGTGAGTTCGTTTCTTGAGCGATACAATAACGACGAAGGCCGACTTTTCGTCCGATTGCGCCCCGATGCCCCGGATTGGGTGCGGAAGCTCCTGACGGATTGCACCAGGTGCACGATCGACGATGATTGGGGCCTCTGGGCGGCGGATTGCTGCCTTGACGCGATCATCGGAAACACGCACTACAAAGACGTCCTGGTTGATGCTGTCTGCGCGAGCGACGAGTACGCCGGCGACCCGCAGAATTGGGTCAGCGAGCATCTCGAACGACACGGCCGCGTCGCCAGGGCGCTCGCTCGAAGTGAG
>CALMZW010000276.1 GCA_937870605.1 uncultured Synergistaceae bacterium | reverse complement strand
CGCGATGTCCATGACGATCCGCGACAGATGCCGCGACGCGAGAATGTTGTTGTCGAGCATCAGCAGATCGCGCTTCGCCCCGAGGGACCGCTCGAAATCCAGGACCTGGCTGCGGATCGGAACGTACTCCCGGCAGTCCGGTTCGATGCGCGAAACGGTGCAGAACGGGCATCGGTTCGCGCATCCGCGCGTCGCCGTCGCCAGAAACGCGGCGTCGATAACGTATCTTTCCGCGCAGGACTGTATGAGATCGTAGTCGGGCAAAAGGACGTCGATATCCGTGTTGTCGTCAAATCCGAGCATCCGTGCGCTTCGGATCGTCCCCGCGATCGGACGGCACGGAACCGCCTGTTTCAACTCGTCCGCCATGAGCGTCGCGAGGACGCCTCCGACGAACAGGGCCTTATCCGCCCCGGCGTTCACGTGCGGAGCGTAGAAACGCAGCGTACGGACGACTGCGTTCCAGTGATACGTGAAGACGCACGAGACGTAGATCCGGTCCCATCCCGGGGAAGCCGCCTCCGCGGAACACCCCCGGACGAACCGGACCTCGTCGCCGCGTTCCCGGTGAAACCGTCCGATTTTCAGGAGACCGAGCGGCGGATACCGGGTCGGATATCCGGGCTCGACCAGAAGGACGTTCATCGCTCCCGGGTCACGCTCTCGCGAATGGTCCCGATGTTTTTCATGATGCGCTCCGCGATGTCGGGGCGGTTCATCGTATACAGGTGAATGCCGGCGACGCCCCAGGACACGAGGTCGATGATCTGCTCCGTGGCGTAGGCGATCCCGGCTTCGCGAAGGGCGTCGGGCGCGTGCTCGTATCGCGACATGATGCGCGCGAACTTCGGGGGAATGGAAGCGCCGCACAACGATACGATCCTGCCGATCTGTCGCGCGTTGAGAACGGGCATGACGCCTGCGACGACCGGGACGGAGATTCCGGAGCGGGCCGCGAGATCCATGAACCTGTAGAAGATTTCGTTGTCGTAGAAGAGTTGCGTGACAAGAAAGTCCGCCCCGGCGTCCGTCTTCAACTTCAGACGGAGGATATCCTCTTCGAGGGAATCGCACTCGATGTGTCCCTCCGGATACGCCGCGGCCCCGATGCAGAAATCGCCGAACTGCCCTGCGCGGATCTGGCGGATCAGATCCAGCGCGTAGCGGAAATCGGAAGGGGCCTCCCCCTCGCGGGGATCGCCGCGGAGGGCGAGAATGTTCGACACGTTCTCCTGATCCAGCTCTTCGAGAACCTCCGTCACCTGGGCGCGGGTCGATCCGATGCAGGTCAGGTGCGCGAGCGCGACCTGGCCCCATCGGTTCCGCACCATGGACGCGATGTCGACCGTCCGGCTTCTGCTGCTGCCCGCCGCGCCGTAGGTGACGCTGATGAAATCGGGCTTGTGGATCCGGAGCGCGGAGACTGTTTCATAGACCGTTTCCAGCGGAGCGTCGGGCTTTGGAGGAAAGATCTCGAACGAGAAGGTCGGGCGCTTCGCTTTCAGAATGTCCCGGATGAGCGTCATCGGGCCTCGCCTCCATGAAGCAGGCGCGTGACCAGGCGCACGGAGGCGACGGCGTCGCCCGCGTACCCGTCCGCGCCGATCCGGTCGGCGAACGCCTGGTTCACCGAGGCCCCCCCGACCATCACGCGGATTCCCGGGAATCGCGCCTTGAGTTGCCGCGCGGCGCGTTCCATTTCCTCCATCGTGGATGTCATGAGCGCGGAGAGTCCGACGATGTCCGGTCGTTCTCGCCCGGCCGCCGCAAGTATTTCGGCCGTCGGGACGTCCTTTCCGAGATCGGTGACGGCGTATCCGTGGCTTTTGAGGATCGTGCCGACGACATTCTTCCCGAGATCGTGAAGATCGCCCTCGACCGTGGCGAGCAGAATCCGTCCGGGACACGCCGACGCGCCGGACGCTTCGAGCCGCGCGAGAGCCGTGTCGCAGACGCGCTGCGCCGCGTGGGCGGACGCGATGAGCTGCGGGAGGAAGTAGCGCCCCGCGTCGTAGAGTCGGCCCACCGCGTCGAGCGCGGGGATGACGCCTCCGTTGACCGTCTCGACGGGCTGATGTCCCTCTTCGAGGAGAACGTTCACTGCATTCACGGCCGCTTCGTGATCGCCGCGTATGATCGCGTCGGCGAGGGCTCTGAAGCAGGGGAGCGCGTCGCAGGCGATCTCCGCCTTCGATTGTCCGGCGAGCCCCGAACGCAGCGCCGGACCGGCCGACGTTTCGATATCCGACAGAAGGGGAGCGTCCGCAAGGTAGCGTCCGGCTCCGGGGTCCCTTCCGGCGAGCAGTTCCGCCGCCCGGATCGTCGCGAGGAGCGTGGCGTCGAGCGGGTTGATGATGGCCGCGTCGAGGCCGGACGCCATGGCCATCGCGAGAAAGGTGCGGTTCAGTAGAGGCCGGACGGGCATGCCGTGCGATATGTTGCTCACGCCCAGAACCGTGCGCACCCCGAGCTTCGAGACGGCCCGGATCGCGTCCAGCGTGTCCCTGGGGGCTTTCTGGTCCGCGCCGACGGCCATGCTGAGGCAGTCGACGAAGATCGCGCTTCTCGGAACGCCGAGGCGGTCGGCTTCTCCGGCGATCTTTTGCGCAATGGCGATTCGGCCCTCGGCCGTCGACGGAACGCCGTCCTCGTCGATCGTGAGAACGACGAGATTCGTCCCCCACCGTTTCGCCAGTTCGAGTCCGCGCGTGAGCGCCGCGTGTTTGGCGGTGACGGAGTTCAGGATCGGAATGCCGACCGTCGAACGGAGTCCCGCCTGAAGGACCCCGATGTCGTCGCTGTCGAGGGAGAGGGGAAGATCCACGGCCTGGGACACGGCATCCGCGCATTCGCTCATGGCGCGCACGCGGTCGATCTGCGGGAGTCCGACGTTGACGTCGATCGCTCCGGCTCCGGCTTCGGCCTGAAGGCGCGCCTCCTCGCGCGACGACGACCAGCTGTACCGGGCCGCGTCGTCTTTGATGGGAGACTTGCGGGAGACGTTGATCCGCTCGCCGATGATCAGAAAGGGGCTTTCCGGACCGGACGCGACGAGACGGCTCCGGCTCGCGAGCGGCGTGTAGTCCGGCGCGGCCGGAGCGGGGAGCGGCATGCCCGAAAGAGTGTCTTTCAATATGCGGATATGCTCGGGCGTCGTCCGGCAACAGCCGCCGACCACGGAGGCTCCCGCCCGGGCAAGCCGGACGCAGGAAGCGGCGAAGCGGTCCGGACTCCACGTATCCTCGCCGGGAAGTCCTCCGTTCGCGTAGACGAAGACCGGAATTCCGGCGTTGGCGGCAAGCGTCTCCACGACCGGGATATAGGCGTCGGGGCCGACGCCGCAGTTTGCGCCGATCCCGGCGGCGCCGACGCGGCGGGCCCAATGGGCCGCGACCTCCGGAGGGGTGCCGGTGACGGTGCGTCCCTTGTGTTCGAACGTCAGGCTCACGACGAATGCGGTCGTTTCGTCCGGGTCCGCGTCCTTCATCCCCTGCACTGCGGCCTGCGCCTCCCGGATGTCGATCATGGTCTCGATCAGGATGAAGTCGGCGCCTCCGTCAAGAAGCCCCCGGATCTGTTCCGCGAATGCGGCGCGGGCCTCTTCGAAGGACAGCGGACCGAACGGGGCGAGCAGGTCACCGAGCGGGCCGACGGACCCCGCGACCATCGCCGCGCCGTTCGCCTCTTCCCGGGCCATCGCGGCCGAAACGGCGTTGATGCGGCGCGCCTGCGCTTCGAGATGACGATGGGCGAGCTTTCGGGGGGACCCTCCGAACGTATTCGTCTCGATGATATCCGCTCCGGCGGCGATGTAGTCCCGATAGACGCCCCGAACGACGTCCGGATGCGCGGTATTCATCTCCTCGGGCAGCATCGGAGGACGCCATCCTCGCTCGGAGAGCAGAACGCCCATGCTGCCGTCGAGAATGCGGACGGTCCCGCGACTCCGGATCCATTCGATGAAATTCGTACGATTCACGGGGAAGCACCTCGTTTCGGTTGTTCGTATCCGGAAAGACATAAATCCTGATATTGGCGGCGATTATACATGAAATGTTCGACTGCAACAATAGAATGCGGATCGTTGCGTCCCTTGACGGTATGGAACTCCGATGCGTATGATGCATACTACAGATAGTTTTCGAAAATATCCTGTTCTCATGTCACCTGCGCGGGCAGGGGCGGAGAGCGCATTATGAGGGGAGGATTGCGATGATCCCTTTTTCGAAGATGCATGGAAACGGGAATGACTTTATCGTGATCTGCAATACGGACGAAACGATGTCGACGCAGGATCTTTCCGAGCTCGCGGTTCAAGCGTGTCAACGGAAGACATCCGTGGGCGCCGACGGCATCCTTGTCGTGGAATCGTCGACGCGCGCTCATTTCCGCATGCGCCTTTTCAATGCGGACGGCAGCGAAGGGGAAATGTGCGGAAACGGGGCCCGTTGCATCGCGCGATTCGCGTTCGAAAACGGCATGGCTCCGGCGAAGATGACGTTCGAGACGCTGGCCGGCGTGATGGCCGCAGAAGTCCGAGACGATCGCGTGAGCCTGGAGCTCGGCGAGATATCCCTTCGTGACGGCTGGTTCGGAGACCGACTTATGGTTCGGGGCGTCGCCTTTCCCTCCGTCTTCCTGTGGGTGGGTGTTCCGCACTGCGTGGTGTTCGTCGACGATCTCGACGGTTATTCGCGTGCCGACCTCAGGGATATGGGGCGGGAAATCAGGAACGACAGGGTGCGTTTCCCGGAAGGGACGAACGTCACGTTCCTTGTCCCTGAACCGCCGTCGAGTGCGCGGGCGGTGACCTATGAACGCGGCGTCGAAGATCTCACCGAGTCCTGCGGAACCGGCTGCGTCGCGTGCGCGATCGCGTGCGCCGTCACTCACGGCATGGAGTCGCCGATATCGGTTCGAAATCCCGGCGGCGTGAACGATGTGGAGCTTGCGTTTTCGGCAGGCAACGAACGGTGCAGGGCGACCCTGACGGGACGAACGGCCCTCGTGGCCCGGGGCGTGCTCCTGCGGCGGGATGAGGAACGGCAACGGAACGGAGGTGCAGGAGCATGAGCATTCGACGAGGCCGGCTTTACGCGTTGTTCGCGTCGCTTGGACTTGTCGGGGCGGCGCTCATCGCCGGAAGCATGGACTTCGGCGGGGATGCGGTTCGCAAGGGAGCCGTCTCCGGCGCCCGATCGGCGATCGGAGTGGACCTGGAAATTGGAAGCGTTCGCGGAAATCCCTTCAAGGGGTACGTCCTCGAATCGGTCACCCTGAAGATGAAGGGAACGCCGTTTGCGTCGGCGGCGGGGTTGGCGGTCCGTCCTGCTTTGATGCCTCTTTTGTCGGGAAAAGTGGCGATAGATTCGATCACCCTTGAAGGAGGACGGATCGACGGCGACCGGCTGTTTCCGGTCCTGGCGAAACTCGGAGGAGGCGGCGGAACCGGTCCCGTCCCGATCAGGTCGATCCGGCTCCGGGACGTCCGCGTGGCGTCGCAGCATTTTGCGACCGCGTTGGAGGACATGTCTGTTTCGATCAGCGAAAGGGACGTGTCGCTGGATGGCTCTCTGAAGGTTCGGGATGTTCCTCTCTCCGTCCGTTCCCGGATCACGATGCCCGGGAAGGATGGCGCCGTTACCCTGCAATCGCTGGAGGCCCGCCTGGGATCGGGAACGCTCGAGGGAACCGGGGCGATCCTCCCCGCTCTCGGTCTGAAGGGAAAGCTCAGTGACTTGGATGTCGCGTCGCTCGCGCGTCTCTGGCCCGGCATGAACCACGAAGATTTCGAGGGGCGTCTTTCCGGAAGCGTCGAAGCCCGGGGGGCCTGGAACGATCCCGTTCTTTCCGGAACGGTTGACTATCGCGGCGCGCGACTCTCCGGATACCCGATCCAGGAGGCCGCGGGCGGCTGGGGCTATTCGAAGATGTCGTTTTCCATGGACGGAATGAAGATTCGCGCGCTGGGCGTCCCGATACACGGAGACGGCAAAATGACATTCGGCAAAGGCGCGCCGACCCTCTCGCTGGATCTGAGCGGAGGCCCGATCCCCGCCGCGGAGATCGCAAAGGCGTTTCCCGCGGCGCCCGCCATGACCGGAACGATCGAGCGGGTCGCCGTTTCCGTTCAGGGAACGACGAAGGCTCCGGGAGGCTCGGTCAATGTCGAGGCGTCGGAGCTTGGGGCGTTCGGAAAGAAGATCCGCGACGCCGTCGTGAATGTCCGTTTTGCAAAGGACGGGTCCGCGGCGATCGCCGGCAAGGCTGTGTTCGAAGGCGCGCCGATGACGGCGAAAGGGACGCTCTGGGTCAATGCCCCGAAACCCAAAATCGATATGACGGTGACGTGCCGTTCCCTGAACGCCGAAGCGATCAAGGCGTTTCTGCCCGGCAAGGACCTGGCGCTCAAGGGCGCGCTCAACGGCGATCTGCATTTTACGGGAACGCCGGCTGCGCCGCTGGTGTCGGGATCTGTCTGGTCGGACCGGATCGTGGTGACGGGCGAGTCGGTTGAGAAACCCGGCGTTTCGTTTGTGTGGGACGGAAAAAATCTCACACTGAAAACCCTAAAGGGCCGATGGAGGGGAACGGACCTCACGGGCAGCGGAAAGATCGGAAACGTCCTCGGCGCGCCGACGCTCGATCTGAGCGCCGGCGGAACGGTAGGTCCCGGATTCGCGACGTCCTTCCTTCCGGAATTTTCTTCCTACGGCGTCCAGGGAACGGCCGACGTCACCGTGAAAGCCGCCGGGACGCTGCCCAAACCGAAAATTTCGGTGACCGCGAAATCGAAGCAGATCTCCGCGAAGGGCTACTCCCTCGGAGGCGTGTCCGCCGTGTCCTCGTTCGAACTTCCCGTGATTGCGAAGGGCGTCGGAATTCCGGGAAAGGATTCGCCGCTGGCGGTCGAAATTACGGCCGATTCCCTGTCGCACCTGAAGAATATGGTCCTCTCGCTGCGAAAGGAAAAGGAGACCGTCACGATCGGGTCGTTCCAGGTCAGGAGCGGCGAGGGCGTCATCGAGGGAAGCGGAACGATAACGCTTCCCGGCGTCGCGGGAGGAGAACCCGAAATGAAGCTCGCCCTGAAGCTGGCGGGAGCGGATCTGCGGCCGCTGGCCCTGAGCGGCGGGGTCGCCGTGCCGCTCTCGGGACAGGTCGACGGAACCGTGTCCCTGTCGGGGACGTTGGAGAAGCCGTCCATCGCGGCCTCCCTGAAATCCCGCAAGGCGGCGGCAGCCGGTTTCACCGCGGAGAAGGCGGAGTTGTCCCTTTCGGGCGCGCCGTCGCGTGTGACGATCGAGAGCTTTTCCGCCGAAGTCGGCGGAGGAACGCTTGAAGGAAAGGGGACCGTCGTCACCGGAGCGACGCCGGAAGGAACCTTCTCCCTGGCGGGAAAGAAGCTGGACGCGGCCGTTCTGCTTTCCGCTCTGGCGGCCGGGATGAAGCCTTCGGGAACGCTCGACCTCGCGTTCTCCGGACGCTTCAAGGGAAGCGAAGGAAGCGGCGAAGGGAGCGTCTCGTCGCCGGCGCTGAAGGTCAACGGCCTTTCGATATCCGGGATTTCCGTACCGCTGAAGCTCTCCGGACCCGTCCTCGAGACGAAGGGAGCGCGGGCCGAGGTTGCGGGCGGAAAGGTGTCCGCATCGGGAACGCTCGACATCCGGTCGCTGCGTTTTTCGAAGAAACTCTCCGCGACGGGAGTGGAGCTTGGCGACATCGTTCAGGCCCTGCGCCGGACAGGAGAGAAGAAGCGGATGCTCTCCGGCCGCGGCGACCTGGAGTTGTCCCTTACGGGAATCGTGGACGGGCGCAAGGTGTCGCTTTCGGGAAAAGGGGAACTGACGGCCGGCGAAGGACTCGTCGAGGGAATTCCGCTGGCGGGGCTGCTGGCGCCTCTGACGGGACAGCCGGGCATTCGCTTCGCCTCTGCGACGATTCCGTTCGTTGTGGAGAGCGACCGCATCCGGCTGCTTGCCGGAAGCAGAGTTGTCGCGCCCGACAATGACCTGATCTACCGGCATCTGAACGCCGAAGGTCCCGTGACCTTTGACGGCGGACTGAATCTCAAATGCGTCGCGTCCGCGAACATGGCGCTCCTGTCCGCGTTTATCGGCGGAGGCGTCGCCGCCGGAACGGCGGCCAACGTCACGGATATGCTCACGGGAATGCTCTCCGGCGTGAAGTCCGGACTCAAGGAGCGGGACTATCGCGATGTTTCGTTCAAGGTCGGCGGCCGGATCGACGCGCCGACGGCATCCGGTTTCAGTGTCGCGGGCGGAAAGCCGGCAGCGACGCCGGCGACACCCTCGACGCCGTCCCAGGCGAACCAGGCCCCTGTCCCGTCACCGTCGCCGTCGAAATCGCCGGAGGAGAAGATCATCAACACGCTGCTCGACGTTCTGGGTCCGAAGAAAAAGTAATCGGGTTCCGGGGAACCGGAAGAACGAACGGCCCCCGGTTGTTTCCAGGGGGCCGTTTCTTTTCGGAGCGACGAATGCGTACTCTGAGAACGTCCGGGAATCTCAGCTGATCGTATTATCCCATTCGTACCGGCTCGCCGGCGGTTCGATGCTCTTCCGGAGCTGCATCTTCGGCATTCCGATTACGACGATTCCCGTGGCCGGGTCGACGGTGTAGTTTGCGGAATCCGGCTCCGGGTCGAATCCGATGTTCGTCCCGGGCGCGATCTGATTATGCGCGTCGACGATGACGCGCCGGAGTTTGCAGTTTTCGCCGATGACGACGCCCTGTCCGATAATGCTTTCCTCGACGTCCGCCCCCGGCAGGATCAGGCAGTTCCGCGAAAGGACGGAACGCCGGACGCTGGCGCCGAGCATCCGGCTCCCCTCAGCGGCGAGAATGCTGTCGACATGGCACGGGTGGCCTCCCGCGGGGTAGGAGTAGGATGGAGGGTCCGCGTAGGAGACGGTCCGTATGGGCCACTGCGGATTGTAGAACGTCATCTCCGAGTCGATGTCCAGAAGGTCCATGTGGGCCTCCCAGTAGGCCTTGATCGTTCCGCCGTCGCGCCAGTCCGGCATGTCCAGCCGCCAGAAGGGGTGTCCCGTCCCGGGGAGGTGGTTGGTCGAGAAGTCGTACGCGAAGACGCGGCATCGGGAGACGAGATTCGGGAGGATGTCCTTTCCGAAATCGTGGGAGGATGCGTCGTTTTTGGCGTCTTCGATCAGGCATTCTTCGAGGACTTCGCGCTCGAAGATGTTGTTTCCCATCGAGACGAAGCTGAAGCCGGGTCTTCCCGGTATCTCAGGCGGCAC
>CALMZW010000275.1 GCA_937870605.1 uncultured Synergistaceae bacterium | reverse complement strand
GCGAAGGTCGCCGGGTCGGCGTCCGCGGGACGGCAGCCGAGCCACAGGAACGCCGACGGGACCACGCGCGCGAAGAAGGAGAAGTCCTCCCCCCCCATCGCGGGGTGTTCCACATCGAGGACGCGCGCGCCGCCGACCTCGAGCAGCGCGCCGCGAACCGTCGCGGTCACGGCCGGATCGTTGAGCAGCGGCGGATACCCCTTCACGTACCGAACCTCCGCCGTCGCGCCGAACGAGCCGGCGATCCCCTGCGCGACCTGGAGGATCCGCTCGGGCATCATGTCCTGAACCTTGGGCGAGAGCGTCCGCACGGTCCCCTCCATGACGACCTCGTCGGCGATCACGTTGTAGCGGCAGCCGCCGCGGATCGTCCCGATCGAAAGCACGGCCGCGTCGAGCGGCGAGACGTTTCGCGATACGATCGTCTGGAAGGCCGAGAGCACCTGCCCGGCCGCCGCGATCGCGTCAACGCCCTTGTCCGGCTCGGACCCGTGCGAGCTGCGGCCCCGGATCGTCACGAAGACCCGGTCGGAGGCCCCCATCATCGCGCCCGGACGGATGCCGATCTCCCCCGTCGCGAGCGACGGCCAGACGTGAAGGCCGACCATCGCGTCAACGTGCGGGTCTTCGAGCGCGCCCGCCTCGATCATCGCGGGCGCGCCGCCCGTCGGGTTCGCCTCTTCGGCGGGCTGGAAGACGAGCTTCACGCTCCCGGCGAAGTCGTCCTTCATCCGGGCGAGAACCATCGCCGCGCCGAGCAGCATCGCCGTGTGCGCGTCGTGCCCGCAGGCATGCATGACCCCGTCGTTCTCCGACGAAAAGGGAAGCCCGGTCTGCTCCGGCATCGGCAGCGCGTCCATGTCCGCCCGAAGCGCGCAGACCCGCCCCGCGCCGCGCGCGCCCCGGATCAGGCCGACGACGCCGTTGCCGCCGACGCCGTCGCGGAATTCCACGCCGAGCGACGACAGCGCGTCCGCGACCCGCGACGCGGTCCGCTCCTCCTCGCCGCTCAATTCCGGATGCCGGTGGATGTCCCGGCGCATTTCGACGACCTTCGGCATCACGTCGTCGAGAAGCTGCTTCATTCGTGTATTCACTATGAAAACACCTCCCGAATACTCTTCGTCGAACCGTTTCAAATGACGTGCGCTGACATGTCGTTTCGTACCTTATCATTTTTTGAACTCCGGCACAATATACGACGCTGCGCCTTCGTCAAATGGATGTAATGCGTTCACGTACGTATTTATTACTAAACTATAACTGTCGGAATACGGCTTTATTTATCTACAACGCTTCTCCAGAACGGCCCGGAGTCGTCCGATTCCGGCACGGATCCGATCCGCCGTCAGGTTGCCGTATCCGAGGATGAGATGGTCCCCGTACCGCCCGGTCCGGATCGCGTGCGCCTCGACCGGGTACACGCGGACGCCCCCCGATTCCAGCGCCGAGAGCGCATCCGCGTCGAAAAGGCTCCCCGGAAAACGAACCACGGCGTGCAGTCCGGCGGAGGCGTTCACGACGCCGTGCGAGCCCGGGAAAAATTCGTCGAGCGCCGCCAGAAGGGCCGTCCGGTTTTTGCGGTACCGCTTCTTCATGTCCGCGATGTGCCGCTCGAGCGCGCCGCTTTCGAGCAGCTTCGAGAGAACCATCTGGTCGCATCCGGATGTGTGGTTGTTCAGCGCGTACTTCGCCTCGCGAAAGTCGGCCGCGAGGTCCGGAGGGACGACGGCGTACCCGGTGCGGAACGCGGGGGAAAGCGTTTTGCTGAACGATCCGATGTACACGGCCCGTTCCGGGCACAGCTCCCGCAGCGAGCTGACGGGAGAGCCCTCGAAGCGGAACTCGCTCTCGTAGTCGTCCTCGACGATGAAACACCCCGAAACGGCCGCGTACCGCGCGAGGTCGACGCGGCGCTGGATCGGGAGCACGCCGCCGAACGGAAACTGGTGCGACGGCGTCACGAAGACGAAGGCCGCGGCCGCGCCGGGAGGGGGAAGCTCCCCCGGAAGCAGCCCCTGTTCGTCGACGGGAACGGGGAGAAGGCGCATCCCGGCGGTCTTCAGCGTCTGCTGGAAGTGCAGGTGGACGGGGTCCTCGACGATGACGGTTTTCCGGCTGCGCCCGAGGACGATCGCGCAAAGCGACAGCGCCTCGGCCGCTCCGACCGTGACGATGATCTCCTCCGGGCGGCATTCGATGTCGCGGGCCCGCCGGAGGTAGTTCGCGACGGCGGTCCGAAAAAAAGGATCTCCGGCCGGATCGCCGTACCCGAACGCGCCCGGCGGTTCGTCCCGGAAGATCGTCCGGAACGCGGCCGTCAGTTCGCGGAACGGAAGGCCGGAAAGGTACGGAACGCCGGTGCGGAAGTCGATCAGGTCGGGAGGGTCGGACGCGGGCTGCGGGAGCGGCGTCTGCCGGGGACCGGACGCACGGTCGGCCGCGCCGGGGCCTGCACGGAAGCTCGCGCCGGGCGCGACGTACGTCCCCGATCCGGCGCGCGCTTCGAGATAGCCCTCGGACAGCAGCTGGCCGTACGCGTCGAGGACCACGTTGCGCGAGACGCCGAGCTCTTCCGAAAGCCGCCGGGAGGATGGGATCTTCTCCCCGGCCCCGAGGCGCCCCTCGGCGATGCGCCGCCGGAACTGGCGGTAGAGCTGCCTCGTCAGGCTTTCGTCTTTCGAGCCGCCGGGCGAGCGGCTGCGGGAGCGGTCCAGCGTGATCTGGAACATCGGCATTCCCCCTGCGGGTGGTTCCATCGAAAACAGCTGAAGTGGTTCTTATTGTAGCGTATTTTCCGGCGTATCGTTAGAGCCACATCGAGAGATCGACCGGGAGGGAACGGCATGGACGGGATTCGGGACAACAGGCGGTTCGGCGTGGGGGACGCGTGCGCGATTCTTGCGGGAGTGCTCTGGGGGGTGAATTATCCGGTCACGAAGTGGGTGCTGCAATCGATTCCCGAGGGGCAGTTTCTCACGCTCCGTTTCGGGGCGGCCGCCATCGTCTTCGGCCTGCTCCTGACGCGACAGGAAGCCGGGGACGGAAAACGGATGGACATCCGGGCGCTGCTCGCGCTCGGGATTCTCGGCGTCGGCGTGTACAACGTGCTCTTCACGATGGGGATTCACCGGACGTCGGCTTCGACGGCCGCGCTGATCATTTCGACGTCGCCGCTCATCACGGGGGTCTGGTGCGCGCTGACCGGGAGGGAGCGGCTCTCGAAAAGACGCTGTGTGGGGACGATTCTCGCCTTCGCAGGAGTGCTTCTCGTTCTCGCGTCCGGGGGAAACGGGCTGTCGTTCGACGGAGGACAGTTCGCGGGGAACGTCATCATCGCCTGCGCGGCCTTTCTCTTCGCGCTCTACGCGGTTCTCGCGCGGCCGCTGCTGGCGCTTCATTCGCCCGTCCGCGTGACGAGCCTCGTCATGATCGTCGGGTCCGTGCTGCTCGTTCCGTTCGGCCTGCAGCGAACGCCGCCCGCGCTCTGGGTCCGTCCGTCCGCGTCGGTTCTTCTCGCCCTCGCGTACATCGTCCTCGTCGGCACGGTCGCGGCCTTCATCCTGTGGTACCGGGGCGTGCGCGACATCGGTCCGGTCGGAACGGTGCTCTATCACTTCGTGACGCCGACCGTGAGCATGGTCGTCGCCCCGCTGCTGCTCGGCGACGCAACGGGGACGGGAAAGATCGGCGGCGCGCTCCTGGTCCTGGCGGGGCTGCTGGTCGCGCGTCAGTCGCGCGCGCGGTAAAGAAAGAGCGGAAACACGCTCAGGACGATCGCCGCGACGACGACCCAGAAGCTCGCGGCGTATCCGGCCGGCGTGTAGGTCCCTGCGACGTCCGCCGGAAAGCGGTTGATGATCGCGCCCGTTCCCCACTGCGCGACGACGGCCGAAAGCACCGTCACCATGTTCATCATGCCGAAGATCGCGCCCTTTTCGCCCGCCGGGGCGTGTTCGTTCACGCCGCCGACGATGGAGATCCCCATGATCCCGATCGAGATTCCGCCGAGCAGCGTGAGCGCGCCGGAGAGCTGGATCGGCAGGCGAAGCGTCAGCGACAGGACCATGCAGGCCCAGACGAGGGCGTTCGCCGACGCCGACCGGATCAGAAGCGACCGGATTCTTTCGGGCCGCGTCCCCAGGGCGCTCGCGACCAGCGGACCGATCGTCATGCCGACGCCCATCAGCGACGCCCAGAAGCGCGCCGTCGAGGGCGCACACCCATAGGCGGCCGTGTACCAGGAGACCGACCACAACGCCTGGAAGGCGAGATGGGACGAACTGGACATGATCCAG
>CALMZW010000274.1 GCA_937870605.1 uncultured Synergistaceae bacterium | reverse complement strand
CCGCCGGAGAGGATCAGGTCCGCGTCATCAAGCAGGATCGTGTGGTACGCTTCCCCCATGCTGATGATCGACGTGGCGCACGCCGTCACGACGCATATGTTCGGTCCCTTGGCGCCGAAACGTATCGCGACGTACGCCGTCGACATATTGCTGATCATCATCGGGATGAAAAAAGGACTGATGCGTCGGGTGCCCTTCTCCATCATGGTCTTGAAGTTATTGAAGGTCGTTTCGATGCCGCCCTGCCCCGTTCCGATGTACACGCCGAAACGATACGGGTCGAGGGATTTAACATCGAGGGCGGCGTCCTGAACGGCCAGTTCGGATGCCGCGACCGCAAACTGTATGACCCGGTCGGAACGTTTCGCCTCTTTCGATTCCATCCAGTCCGTCGGATTGAAATCCTTGATTTCCGCGCCAAAGGTCACGGGGCAATCATCTATGTCAACGGTAGTAAAGGAGCTGATACCGTTTTTCCCTTCTTCGAGCGCCTTCCAGAAAACGTCTTTTCCGTGTCCGATGGGGCTCACTGCCCCGAGACCCGTAATAACGACTCGCCTCACTGAACGTCACTCCTTCGGCTTCCAGTGGATACAATACAGAAAAAGGGGAAGCGATGAGTCGGCTTCCCCCTGGAGGATACATTGCAGATCACTCTTCCACTCCAAGTTTCGACAGGGTGTATTTCATCGCTTCTCCGACCGATGTCAGTTTTTCCGCATCCTCGTCGGGAATCTCGATGTCGAACTCTTCTTCGATTCCCATGATGAGTTCGACGATATCGAGAGAATCGGCTCCCAAATCCTCTACGAAAGAGGCTTCCGGGGCTATCTGTTCCTCTTCGACGTCAAGACGATCGATAATGATCTCCTTGAGACGCGCAACGATCTCTTCCTTTTTCATCCTCCGTTCACCCCCTTTCAAACAGCGTATCTCAGCACATTGTCATTCCGCCGTCAACGGCGATAACCTGGCCGGTCACGTAGGACGCGTCGTCCGAAACGAGAAACGCGACGACTGAAGCGACATCCTCCATGCTTCCAAACCGGCCGAGCGGTATATTCCGGAGCATCGCATCCCGGATATTTTCCTTGAGGACACCCGTCATCTCGGTTTCGATAAACCCGGGGGCGACTGCATTCGCCGTAATGCCGCGCGAAGCGTATTCCCGCGCCAGGGATTTCGTGAAACCGACGACTCCGGCCTTCGTCGCGGCGTAATTCGTCTGGCCGGCATTCCCCACGAGCCCCACAACGGACGATATTGAGACGATCCGCCCCCAACGCTTTTTCACCATTCTGCGAACGGCTTCCTTCGAGCAATAATACACCGACGTCAAATTGGAGGATAGTACCGACTCCCAATCGTCGACCTTCATTCGAATGAGGGGCGCGTCGCGTGTAATGCCTGCGTTGTTGATCAGGACATCCGGTCCGCCGAGCGTTTCGTCGAG
>CALMZW010000273.1 GCA_937870605.1 uncultured Synergistaceae bacterium | reverse complement strand
TCCGGCCGTCGACTGCGCCCATGGAGTAGTCCCGCTTGTTGACGCCGTCGGGATCGTAGAACAGCTGCTGGAACGTCCCGAGCCGCACGATCTCGTCGCCGACGTAGGCCTGCCGGAGATAGTCGTTCACGGGGACCGAGCCGATGAAGAAGTGATCGTGATTGCCGAGCGCCTGGTACCACGGGATCGTCTTGTCGAGCCCGACGGCCTTGTAGGCGTCCTGATAGTCGTTGTGCGGTCCGGGGACGGGGTCGTCCTTGACGCCGGAATCGGGGTTGATGTTCTTGCCGTCCAGGACGTCGATATACCACCGGAGTTCGTTGTACTGGGTGTCGTTGCACGTATCGCCCAGGGAGATGCCGAAATCGAACGGGTTCGCCGTGTGAAGGGCGTTGACCGTCTGGACGGCCGCGTCGAGGACGTGGGTCGTGTACAGCATGACCGGCGAATACCCCGAGGAGATGCCGCCCTTGTAGCCGTAGTAGATCGCCTGGCAGGGGGATTCCTTGTCGGAGATATGGATGTCCGTGATGGCGAAGAAATTCAGGAGTCTTGCGGCATGGTCGGCCGAGGCGGCAGCGTATGCCTGAGGCATGAGGTCGAGGCGCTTTTCGTGAGGCATGCCCGGGCCGTAATGCCACACGCCGTAGCCGTTTCGCGCGAATTTCTTGACTTCATGGGGGTACACCCTCTCCGCGTCGGGAGAGATCGCATCGGACGAAACTGTTCGTTCAAGCGTCGTCCGGACGTCGGGCGCGATCGGGTATTCCCGGGGCGCGGTTTCGGCGGCGAAGCACTTTGATGACGGAAGCGCCAGCAGAACCAATGCCAGAGCCAGGCAGATCCTTTTGTGTCCATACGACGATTTCATCGAAACCCTCTCTTTCTCTTTCATGACAGGATGGCGTTGCACACTTCGTTCATGGCCGGACGACGTACGGCGACACTTCCGGCGCGGGAGCGCCCTCAAGGATCCTGACGCGTTCGACGCATCTCCACGATCTGGTTGAGCGTCCGGTCGTTCAGGCGCAGGTCCGTCATGGCTCCGGTGGAGCGGTCGTAGCGCAGGTCGATCGTAAACCCGCTCGCCTGTTCCTGAAGCGTCACGGTCGACGCGTCGACGGCCGCCACGGTGATCCGGCTTCCCGTGATCGGGTCCGTGTCGAGCAGCTGCCCCTGCCGCAGCCGTGCGAGCGCCGCCGGAGGAATCCAGATCCCGCCGAACTGCGCCGCGCCGGAGATCCGGTCGGCTTCCGAGACACGAGGGGGAAGCCCGGGAACGGACGCGACCGTATCGGAGGCCGTGTACCGGACCCATCGGTCGCCTCGCGCCGAAACGCGGAAGACCGAGGAGACCGCGAACGGGAAGACGGGCGATCCGGGCAGGATGACGGCCTCGCTTCCTTCGAAGGAAACCGATCGCAGCGTGCGGACCCACGCGGGGGGCGGGTCGTTCGCCCACGGGAACGAGAGTTCGCGGTAGCCGACGAAGGTGCTCTGCGAGAGGATGCCCTGCGTTCCTCGTCCGAGATCCCGCGTGACGGACCCGCTGAGCGCGCCGCTCGCCGCCGTTCCGGCGTAGAGGAGTATTCCCGTCGCCAGGTCGTAGACGGAGGCGCGTTTCGCGTCGGGGCGGTCGTACTGGAAGCGGATGGCGTCGTACGTAACGCCCCGGACGGTGTAGGGCATTCGCCGGACGCTGATCCCGTCCGTTTCTCCGTCCGAGATCGTCGCGAGGAAGTCCGGGTGCATCCACCAGTCCCCGGTCGTCGCCGGGCGCCCCACGGCGGCGAACGATCCGATCGCGCGGATCGGGCCGTTCACGTTCGTGATGCCGAGGCTGCGGATGTCGAGCGCGACGCCCGAGCCGTCGAGGCCCGCGACGGTCACTTCGGTGTAGCCGTGTCCGCCGGAACCGGACGTCTCCTCCCGGCGGTAGCGGGTTCCCTGCGCGTCGACCCAGCCGCCCGTGTCGTCCTTGTAGTAGAGATGCCGCGTATCGGGGATGCTCGCGGCGGACGAATAGTACGTGATCTTCACGCCCTCCCTGAGCCAGAAGGGAGCCGGGTATTCCTTCAGCCGCGGCCAGGAGAGCAGCAGCGGGCTGTCGTTCGCTCCGGCGGCGCAGGACGTCGCGGCCGCAAAGCAGATTGCGATGCAGGATAGAAACAGCTTCAGTCGGGCGGAAACCATGGAATTCCTCCTCTTGTCTCCGAGGGGACGGGCGGTCGGATCAGTGCGTCCGCTTCTGGTCCACAATCTGTCCGGCCGTCCTGTCGACGAAACGGACGTGCGAGAGCGCTCCGGATGTCCGGTTGTACCAGTAGTCCGCCGAGTATCCGGCGGCCTGCTCCCGGAACGTCACGAACGCGTCATCCACGGCGGCCACGGTGATTTTGGCCCCCGTGACCGGCGCCGTATCGATCGTCTGCCCCTGGCGCAGGCGGGTGAATCCCATCGGCGGAATCCAGAGTCCCCCGACCTGGGCGATGCCGCTGATCCGGTCTCCGTCGCGCATGGCGACGCCGGGGGGGATCTCCGACAGCGCGGCGGTCGTATCCTGCGTCCGGTAGAGGAACCATCGCCGTCCGCGTGCGGTCACGGTCATGACCGAGGATGTCTGGAACGGGAGCGATGTCGTTCCCGGGAGGGCGGCCGTGATGCTTCCGGCGAATGTCGCGGACTGGAATTCTTCGGTCCAGGACGGAGGCAGATCGTGCGTCCACGGGAAGGACATCTCCCTGTATTCGACGAGCATGCTCCGAACGAGCGCCTTTACGGGCGCCCGTTCGGGCTGTCCTGCGGTCGCGGTCCGGTCGTCGGAGGCCCCGCGGAGGGGAAGGCGTCGTTCGCCGACGACGCCTTTGTAGACGAGAATCCCCGATTTGAGATCGTAGACGAGGGCGTGCTGTTCTCCCTGCGCGTCCAGGCTGAAACGAATGGCGTCGTAGGTGATGCCCCGCGCCGCATAGGGCATCCGGCGGACCTCGACGGCTCCCTTGCGTCCGTCCGGAATCGCGGCCAGGGAGTCCGGGTTGATCCACCATTCATCCAGCATTCCGGGCGCGCCGACGAGAGCCCCGAGGCCGACCGGGCGGAGCGGCGCGTTCAGGGTTGCGCTGCCGAGGTCGCGGATCTCGACGGCGACGCCGGACCGGTCCATTCCGACGACGCTGACCTCCGTGTAGTCCCGCCCCGCCGAGTCGGAAAGTTCTCTCGGGGCCGCGTGACGCTCCGAGCTGTCTTCCCACAGCTCGTTCGCTCCGGCGACGGGCATCGACGAGAATTCGTAGGTGAGCCGGACGCCTTCCTTCAGCCAGAAAGGGGCGGGGGCGTTCTTCAGTTCGGGCCACTCAAGCAGCAGAAAGGACTCCGGGGAGCCTGCGATGTTTTCAGGCGCGTTCGCGGAAGCGATCGCAGCTCCGGCCAGACGCCAGAGCACGATGCAGACAAGAAAAACCGTGAAACGAACGGATCTCATGCAATGTTCCTCCTTGGGCGGTTGCGGCAAGTGGAGCCATGATAGCCGCTCCGGCGGGATTCGACAATCCCGGTTCGCCCCCATCTTCGGTTCACCCGGGCGAGGTTCCCGTTTCGCGCCGTCGGATTC
>CALMZW010000272.1 GCA_937870605.1 uncultured Synergistaceae bacterium | reverse complement strand
AAAGAAGGGGTGCGAGCAGCGACGTCGGGATGGACGATCCCGCGAATGTCAGAATCCCCCAGCAGACCGAAGCCAGAAACGCGAGCAGGACGAGCGGCTTCTTCCGGCTTCCGGTCTTGTCGGAGATCCACCCCGAGAGGAAACTCCCGGCCATGGTCCCGTAAATCATGAAGGCCACGAATCCGGACGCGGTCGCCTTGTCCATTCCGTAGACGGCGGAGAGGAAGGGCGCGCCCCATGCGCCGGAAAAGGCGAGATACGTTCCGGAGAATGCGCCGGCGACAACGGTCGCCGGCAGCATCTGCGGACGAAGGAGCACGTTTCCGAGCGCCCGCGGGAGCGAAATATCCGCACCCTGGACGGAGGAAGACGCTTCGTTGATCGGAGAGAATCCCATTTCGGCGGGCGAATTCCGGATGAAGACGAAGCAGAGCGCCGCGAGTACGACCGACAGCGCGCCGATCCCGGCGAACGTCGTCCGCCAGGAGATCCATGCGACGAGAATCGCCAGGGGCGTCTGCGCGATGACGCCGCCGAGATTGCCGATCAGGGCTGTCAACCCGGACATGGCGCCGAATTCCCGCTCGCGGAACCATTGCGACTGGATCTTCAGAATGGACACGAACACCGTCGAGACGCCCACGCCGACAAGGAACCGTCCGACCATAAGCAACGGGACGGAGGGCGCCAGGCCGAACAGCAGAGAGCCCGCTCCGCAGACGACCATGCCGGCTGTGACGGTAGCGCGCGCTCCCAGAGAATCCGCCAGCATGCCGACGGGAATCTGCATGATCATATAGGCGTACAGATACATCGAAGCGATGTTTCCGAAAGACGTCGCGCTCAGGGAAAAGGCCTGAACGAGGTCATCCCGCACCACCCCGGCGGCGAGCCTGTGGAAAAAGACGACCATGTATGCGAGCACCATGACTCCCCAGACGATCCAGCGATACCTGAAGGCGCCGCCCTTTTCGCGTGTCGATCCGTTCTCCGATCCTTCTCTCATGACTGCAATTCCCTCCCCGATGGACGCTCCGGACATCATACCATTGACAGGAAACGCGCCGGAATGGGACAAAGAATACCACAAAAAAGTGATATAATGGCAATAAATTGATGACCGAAGGGAAGACGCCGATGACGCTCCATCCGATCCTGGCTTCATACATACCGGTTCTGAAGGGACTTGCGGAAGCGCTCGGGCCGGATTACGAGATCGTCCTTCACGACACGTCCGATCCGGAGCACTCCGTCATCGCCATCGAGAACGGCCATATCACGGGGCGGACCGTCGGTTCCTCCGTGACGGATTACGCCCGGTTTCTTCTGGCCCGGCCGGAAGTTTCGGGCAGCGAATACGTCGCGAATTCGCTCACGAGGACGCGCGACGGACGCAGGCTTCGAACGACGACGATCTTCATCAGGGATGAAAAAAAGAACGTCATTGGCTATCTCTGCGTCAACTTCGATATGGAGCGCGCCGAGGCGCTCAAGGCCATGGCCGACCATTTGACCGGCGTTCGGGACGATTCGTACTCGGAGGTTCCCAGGGACGAAGGGCCTCCGGGGCAGATGGACGCGCTGATGGAACGAAATCTGAAGCTCATGCGGCGGCGCATCGGCAAACCGCTCCGGCTGTCCACACGGCAGGAAAAGCTCGAAGCGATACGAATCCTCGATCGGGAGGGGTTCTTTCGGCTCAAGGGGGCGGTGGAGACGCTGTCCCGGGAGATGGGAAACACGAAGTACACGGTCTATTCCTATCTGAGGGATGTCCGTGGAGAGGAAGGGGGAGGCGACAATGGGAACGAAAGCGATTCTGATGGGCAATGAGGCGATCGCTCGGGGGATCGTCGAGGCCGGATGCGAGGTGGCGTGCGCCTATCCGGGAACGCCGTCTTCGGAGATTCTGCCCTCCATTGCGTACTGGGCGGACGAACTGAAGACGAAGACGCAGGTCGAGTGGGGCGCGAACGAGAAAATCGCGTTCGAGACGGCTCTGGGCGCGACGTTCGCGGGGAAACGCGTCTGCGCGGTCATGAAGCAGGTGGGGCTCGACGTCGCGGCGGATCCGTTCATGACGTGCGCGCTGACGGAACTGAACGGCGGATTCGTGCTGATCGTGAGCGACGATCCCGGCTGTCACGCGTCGCAGACGGACCAGGACTCCCGCTATTTCGCGATGTACGCGAAGATCCCCTGCTTCGATCCGTCCGACGCGCGCGAAGCGAAGGAAATGACGTTCGACGCGTTCGACGTCTCGGAGAAATACCATATTGTGACGATGCTTCGTCCGACGGTTCGCGTCGACCACTGCCGCCAGGACGTGGAGCTTCTCGACCCGATTCCCGTCGACCGCCCCGCGAAATTCGACCGTCAGCCCATCGGCCATATGATTCACCTGCCCGCCCGTCTGATCCGGGAAACGCTCCCAAAACACAACGAGCGGTACGCCCGCATCGCCGCGGACTTCGAGACGGCCTTCCCGAAATACAACTACGAAGTCCCGGCGAAGGGAAAGGCGCGCTTCGGCATCGTCGCCGGGGGCATCTGCTTCGCAGCGGTGTCGGATCTTCTCGCCGACCTTGGGCGGACTGATGTCTCCGTCCTCAAGATCGGAACGCCCGTTCCGCTTCCGGTGAAAATGGTCGAGGACTTCATCGGACGGCACGAAAAGACGCTCGTCCTCGAAGAGACGTACCCGGCGATCGAGATGCAGCTTCCCGACAGAAAGGGCACTCTAGGGCGATGGAACGGATTCGTTCCGTCGAACGGAGAGCTGACGACCGATGTCATCGCCTCGATTCTGGAGAGATTTTTCGGCGAGGGGAACGATAAGGACGCCGCCGCTCCGTCTCTCGTTGCGGCGAGAGACGCGCTGGGGCTCGCCGTCCTGCCCCCGCGCCTGTGTCCCGGGTGCGGGCACCGGCCCGGGTTCGCGGCGATCCGGAAGGCGTATCCGAACGCCATCGTCTGCGGCGATATCGGGTGCTACGGCCTGGTCAAGCAGCAGAACGCCATCGACAGCATCGTGAGCATGGGAGCGTCGATTACGGTCGCGTCCGGAATGTATCTCGCGCACAAGGCGGACGGAAAGGGGACGGATCGTCCCATTTTCGCGGCGCTCGGCGACTCGACCTTCTTCCACAACGGGATGCCGGGGCTGACGACCGCCGTGTATAACCGGCACGCAATCGTCATCTGCATCATGGATAACGGGACGACGGCGATGACGGGCGGTCAGGACAACCCGGGAACGGGCGGCAAGATGC
>CALMZW010000271.1 GCA_937870605.1 uncultured Synergistaceae bacterium | reverse complement strand
AAAGAGCGGAAAGCCTGGGGAATCGCTTTTGGCCATAATTCGGATGATCGCGTCGAAACAATGTTGTTGAATCTGTTTCGCGGCGCCGGTTTTGCGGGACTGTCAGGAATACCGGAACGTCGCGGGGCAATCGTCCGGCCCCTTTTGTCGTTTTCGCGCGAAACGCTGCGCTCGATTCTGGCCGAGAGAAATATTCCGTGGTGTGAAGACGAGACGAATCAGGTCGACATCTTTACGAGAAACCGTATTCGCCTGGAATGCGTGCCGTGGATCGAGAAGAACATCAACCCCAGAGTCAAAGAGCGACTTCTCGATCTTGCGGATGAAATGTTTCGATTACGTGTCCGCGAGGAGAATCGAATCTCTTCGTTGTTGAAGAAACTCGAACATCCTTCGCCGCTCATCCCGTTCGTTTTACGGAGAAGCGATTTTACAGTCCTCGATTCGTGGGACAGAGCGTTGCTGTTGAAAGCTGTCGGAACGAAGCTCGGGTTGACCGCCCTTTCACGCGCACGGCTCAACATTCTTTGCAGACTCTGTGAAAAGGGAGAAAGATGGACCTTTCAATGGCAGGGCGACTGGGTCGTGCAGGGAGGATCGGGTGATTTTATCGGTTGGGTTCGACCGTTTCGAACGGATTGGGTCGACCGGAATGCAGTTTGGACCCCCATCCCCGGTCGTTCTTTATCCTGGGGGGGATGGATCATCGAATGCAGCGCGTATCCGCCGGGAAGCGAAATACCGGAAGAGCCGGAACGAATAACGTCAATATCCTTTTCCCGGTCGAAAATATCCGTTAGTTCATCCGCGCAGGCGCTTGCGGACGGAGCAGAAGAAGCCCGTGCGGTTCCGTGGTTTTGTCGAAGCATATGGCCTGTTTTGAAATCCGGGCAAAGAATTTTTGTTCCCTTTTGGAAGGATCCTGCGACTCTTTTTGACAGGGATGGAATCAGGATTGTTTTGAGTCCCTCAATATAATTCAGAGAGGTACGTGTCGACCATATGATTCTTTCGGACGTGTTTATCGACGAAAAAGAAATACGAAAACGGGTTGAAGAGCTTGGAAAAGCAATCAGCGCTGATTACGCCGGCAAGGATCTC
>CALMZW010000270.1 GCA_937870605.1 uncultured Synergistaceae bacterium | reverse complement strand
GAATCGCTTGCGAGAATCATTACGTTGCGGGTTCAGGGGGAAAACGGCGTCGTCACCGTCGGAACACTCTCGCCGAAATGGGAGGATATCGTCAAGAAGTCCGTTCAGGGGGACATCATGCAGGGCTGGCAGCTCGCCATGGATCCGAGGGAGGTTCAGCGTTTCATAGCGAGCGTATCGAAAGCGGCCGAAAAAATGGCCGTGACGGGGGCGTCGCCGGTTCTTCTCGTCCATCCCGACGTGCGGCTGGTCGTCCGCCGAATACTCGAAACCTCGTTGCCCAGCATATTTGTGGTATCTTATAATGAGCTTTCACAGGGCGTTCAAGTCAAATCCATCGGGATGGTGGAATAAATGCGTGTTCTCCAGCAGATTACCTTCGAAGCCAAAGACGATGCGGAAGCGATGCGAATCGCCGGAGAACGACTCGGCCGCGAAGCAGTCGTTCTCTCTACGCGTCCCGTCAAGACGGGGGGCGTTCTCGGCTTTTTCCGGAAGACGGTCCTTCTCGTCTCGGCAGGAGTCCTTGAGGAAGAGAACAATGAGGGAGAGGATTCCAAACGGGAGCGGATGATGGCCTTTCAGAAGCTCCTCGAGGCGCGGAAGGCCCTTTCCGAAAGCGCCGGGAGCCCTGCTTCCGCTCCTGCGCCCGCGGAGGCGCGCGAGCCGCTTCCGGTGCTGTATTCTTCCGGTCAGGAGGATTCATTGCGAATTTCCCGCGAAGGACTTGCGCTCTCGAGCGCGGCCGCACCGCGGAAGGCCTACGAAGCGGCTTCCCAGGACCAGGCCGGATCGAAGCTCGAACGGGATGTTCTGGAACTCTCGAAACGATTGTCCGAGGTCATACAGCGCATCGAAGGAGAGATTGTCGTACCGTCCGCACAAGCGGACCCCGTACAGGATTCTCCGCTTGTTTCCCGGCTCGTGAACGCTGAAGTGAGCCGGCAACGGGCGCAAACGCTCGTTCAGCGCTATACGCAGGAGAATGAAGGCCGTGCGTTCCCGGAATGGCTGGCCACGCGGGTGAAAACGGCCGGAAGCACTCCGGCCGAGTCGCTCGGCGGTCGCATGGTCATGTTCGTGGGACCGACGGGCGTCGGAAAGACGACGACCATCGCGAAGCTCGCCGCGATCAGCGCTTTGTGGGAACGGCGAAAGGTGCTTCTCCTGACGGCCGATACCTACAGGATAGCGGCCGTCGAACAGCTTCGGACGTATGCGAAGATTCTCGGCGTCCCGATGGAGGTCATCTTCGAGCCGGAAACGGTTTCCGAGGCGATCGGGAAACATCCCGAAGCGGATCTCGTGCTTCTCGACACTGCCGGCCGGAGCCAGAAGGACACGAAGCGGATAGAAGAACTGGCGTCTCTCTACAGGGTGTTCCGCCCCGATGCGGTGCATTTGCTGATCGCCGCGAATATGAAGTATCGCGACATGCTCGATGTGGTCCGGAAAATCGGGGTTGTTCCCATAACGAATCTTCTGTTTACGAAAATCGACGAAACCTCGACATACGGCGCGCTTCTCGACGTTGTTGAGGATTTCGAGCGCCCCGTTTCGTTCCTGACGACCGGACAAAATGTCCCGAACGACATCGAGGTGGCGACGGGAGCGCGACTTGTCGAAATCCTTCTCGCATCGGGGAACGGCAGCGATGGATAACAGAAACTCGCCGGCCGCCGTCGATCAGGCGAACGACCTCCGGAAGCTCATCGAGCTTCAGAGGAAGCCTTCGAGGGGACTCGGAGGCCTGCGATCGATCGCGGTTGTCAGCGGCAAGGGAGGGGTCGGGAAGAGCAACATTTCCGTCAACCTGTCCCTTGCGCTCGGCGAATCCGGAATGCGCGTGCTTCTTCTCGATGCGGACCTCGGAATGGCCAATGTGGATCTGATATGCGGAATCACGCCGAAATATACGCTTACGAGCGTGATCTCCGGAAGCAAGTCCGGCGAGGAGATCCTTGTCCGAATCGACAGGAATGTCATGGTTCTGCCGGGCGGCCCCGGAGTCCAGGAGATGGCGGATCTCGACGAGAACGGGCAGGCGCTTCTGATCGAGAAAATCGGCAATCTGGAGGGAGTCGCCGACCTCCTTGTCATCGACACCGGGGCCGGGATTCACCGCTCCGTTCTGTCCTTTGCGATGGCTGCCGACACGACGCTTCTGGTCACGACGCCCGAACCGACGTCGGTTCGGGATGCGTACGGCGTTTTGAAGGCGCTTGCGCTCGCCACGAAGAGCCGCATCGATGTCAGTCTCGTGGTCAACATGGCGAAAAACGACCGTGAGGCGATGGATGTCGCCGAACGCATTCAGCTTGCCGCCGATCAGTTTCTTCGTCTGCCGGTGGCGAATGCCGGGTATATCCTGCGGGATGACACGGTCCTCGACGCGGTGCGGTTCCGGAAACCCTTCATAATTGGAGCCCCGCAGGGGAATGCGGCTCGGTGCATCCGGAAAATCGCGAAGAATTTTTTGCCGGACGCTTTCGAAGCGGACCCCGTTCCAACCGGTCGGGGCATGAAGTCGTTCTTTTTGCGTCTCGTACGCAGCCTCGGAGCATGAAATCATGCTGCCGGAGGAATTTTTGCACTTTCTCGAGTCGAAGATCGGATCCAAAGGAACGCTGATCATCGATACGGGACTCTACAAGGGAACATACAGCACCCGACTTGAAGATATCCGAACCGGATTTCTCGGCGTCTCTCATCCGACGCTGCGCGGCGCGCTGCTTCCGGTGATGCGAAATGTGGAGCTGAAAGTCCGCATCGAGGCCGATGGGGGCATGTATCAGGCGCCCGCCGCCGTTATCCGGAACTCGCTGTCCGAGAGCGTTCCGCTTCTGTGGGTGGCCCCCGTCGGCGAAGCGGAGAAAATCCAGAGACGTTCGTTCGTCCGCGTGCCGTCGACCTTGCGGGTGTCGCTCTTCGGGTTGTCCGAAGCCCCTGACGGGTTCGGCCTTCGCGAGTGGGGCCAGGCGACGGTCAAGGATATCAGTCTTGGAGGGATCGGCATGGCCGCCCCGGTGGCGTTGGGCGGACGTTTTGACTTGAAGGAACGGTTTTTCCTTCGTTTTGCACTGTCCGGAGTTCCGTTTCTTCTCGCGGCGGCGCTCGTTCGAAAAAATCAGACCGAAGACAGGTGCGATTTGGGATTCGCGTTTGAACAATTGCCGGTCATACTGGAGAAGACGCTCGTTACGTTCATTCGCCAGTCCGAGCTGGCAGGAAGATAGCCGGGAAGGGAGGGAACATGATGCCGGCCAGGAAAATCAGGGTTCTTGTCGTCGACGACTCTGCATTTATGCGCAAGATCATCAGCGACATTCTTTCCTCAGACGTCAGGATTGAAGTCATCGGAACGGCGCGTGACGGAGAAGACGCGTGTGTCAAAGTCGCGTCGCTCCAGCCTGACGTGGTTACGCTCGATGTCGAAATGCCGAAGAAAGACGGCCTTGCCACACTCGAATACCTCATGCGCATGACGCCTGTTCCCGTCATTATGGTCAGCAGCCTGACCCAGGAAGGCGCACAGGTCACGATGAAAGCTCTCTCCGCCGGCGCGGTCGATTTTATCGCGAAGCCGTCCGGACATATCTCGCTGAATATGAAAGACGTGACCGCCGACCTCGTCGCAAAAGTCGTTGCGGCCAGCACCGCCCGTATCGGCCCGATCCGCGCCGTCGAAGAGCGCCCTCCGGTTGTCGTTTCCCCGCCGCGGGAAGCGTCCGTTCGTCCCGCGCTTCAGAAAGGGCGACCCGCCATCGTTGCGATCGCGGCTTCGACCGGAGGCCCGAGGGCGTTGCAGCACGTTCTGTCGCAGCTTCCCGGAACGTTTCCGCTCCCGATCGTCGTCGTGCAGCATATGCCGAAGGATTTCACAGGTTCCTTCGCGAATCGTCTGGACTCCATCTCGGCGCTGCACATCATGGAAGGGTCCGAATCGCTGGATTTGCAGCCGGGTATGGCAGTAATCGCTCCTGGAGGCTATCATATGCTTGTACGGCGCAAATTGTCCGGAACGTATTATTGTTCTCTTTCCGACATGCCGCCGCTTCTGTCCGTCAAACCGTCCGCGAATATCCTCTTTCTGAGCGTTGCGGACGAGGTCGGAGGAAACGTGATCGGCGTGATCCTTACGGGGATGGGACGGGACGGAACGGACGGCGCCATAGCGCTCCACGCAAAGGGAGCGCATATCATCGCAGAGTCCCAGGAGACCTGCGTGGTGTACGGCATGCCGAAAGCTGCAGCGGAGGCGGGAATCGTGCACGAACTTCTGCCGTTGCACGAAATCCCCGAAGCTATTATGAGAGCTGTGCGAGGGTGAGATATTACGATGTCTGGGGATGATGAACCATGACGACGGGAATGGATATGAGTCAGTATCTCGGCGCGTTCCTTGACGAAGCCGGGGATAACCTGAAACACCTTGATGACCTGATTCTCCTGGTGGAAAGCGACCCGGCGAATCCCGGCGCGATCAACGAGATCTTCCGGTCGGCCCACACGCTGAAGGGAATGTCCGCGACCATGGGGTTCGAGAGAATGGCCGCGCTCACGCATGCGATCGAAGACATGCTCGACGGCGTTCGCAAGGGAGAGTACTCGCTTCGGGGAGAGGACATCGATCTTCTGTTCCGTTCGCTGGACACCATGCAGGCGATGGTGGACTCGATCCGCGGCGGCGGGAACGACACGTCGGTGGAGACGCAGGAACTCGTCGCATCGATCCGCGGAGCCGTGAAAGCGGACCGTTCCCCCGACACTGCGCAGAAAACAGAGGCGAACCAGCTCTCCGGACAGGATGAGGAATGGATAAAGGAGGCCCGCGGACTCGGAATGAATGTTTTCGAGATCCGCGTCGTTCTGTCGCCGAGCTGTCTTCTCAAGGCGGCCCGTGCGTACATGGTCGTGAACCGTCTGGAAGAAACCGGAGATCTGATCAAGACGATCCCTCCCGTCGAGGCGCTGGAAAACGAACAGTTTTCCGATGAATTCCGGGTCTATTACAGCACCGGCGGCAACGCCGAACAGGTTGAGACGGCGCTCTCCCGGATCAGCGAACTCTCGGTCGTCGAAGTTCGGGAACTGGGTATTGAGGGGAGTTCTCCGGAGAAAAAACGGGAAGAACAGCCCCGGGAGCCCGTCGCGTCAGCCGGTCGGGAACAGGCGGGATCGCAGCAGAAACCGGAACCCGAACACGAACCCGAGAAAACCCCGCAAGAACACGCTGCGGAGCCAGTTGAGCTTCCCGTTGCCCCGAAGCTGTCGGAGACGCCCGGAAAACCGGACGCCGCGGCTCCGAAAAAAGCGGCGGAATCAGGGAAAAAGGCATCCCAGACCGTTCGGGTCGACATCGGTCGTCTTGATAAAATGATGAACCTTGTCGGCGAGCTTGTCATCGGCAAGGCCCGAATCGAACGCCTCGCGCAGGAATCGCGCCTCCGGGAGTTCGACGAACCGCTTTCTCAGCTCGGTCGGATTTCAAGCGACATCCAGGAACTGGTGACGAAATTCCGGATGGTTCCGGTGTCGTTCATTTTCGAGCGATTCCCGCGACTCGTCCGCGATCTTTCGAAATCGCTCAAAAAGGAAGTTGCGCTTGTTCTCGAGGGCCAGGAAACGGAACTGGACCGGACGGTTATCGACGAGATCGGGGAACCGATGGTGCATCTGATCCGAAACTGTCTCGATCACGGAATCGAACTTCCTGAAGAACGCGTCAGGGCCGGCAAACCGGAAAAGGGAACGATTACGATCTCCGCCTATCAGGAAGGAAGCGGCGTCATCATCCAGGTTTCCGACGACGGACACGGAATCGACGTGTCCAAGGTCAGGGCGAAGGCGATCCGGAAGGGGATCATCACGGAAGAACAGGCCGAAACCATGTCGGAAGAGGAGTTGTTGCATCTTATCTTCCTTCCCGGCTTCAGTCTCGCGGAAAAGGTGACGGACCTCTCCGGCCGGGGCGTCGGCATGGATGCGGTGAAGATAAAGGTCGAGTCCCTCGGCGGACAGTTTGAGGTCAATACGAAGCTCGGCGAGGGGACGTCCGTTTTCGTGCGCCTGCCGCTGACGCTGGCCATCGTCGTTGCACTGCTCATCAAGGTTGGAGACGAGATTTACGCGATTCCGCTGGAAAGCGTCGAGGAGACGATTCTCGTGAAGCGGGAGAACGTGAAAACCGTTCACGGAACGCCCGCCACCCTTTTGCGCGGCGATGTTCTCGCACTGTCCGATCTTGCCGCGATTCTGGGCACGACGACGCAGGGGCGGGACGAGGTGGAATATCCCGTGGTCGTGGTCAAGGCCGGGAAAAACAAGATCGGGTTCATTGTGGACGAACTCATCGGCCAACAGGAAATCGTCATCAAGTCGCTGGGAAAATTCCTTTCGAAGATCAAGGGAATCGCCGGCGCGACAATTCTCGGAGACGGAAACGTGGCGCTCATTCTGGACGTTTCTTCGCTCTACGCGCGGTAGACCGGAAAAGGGAGCGGGCAATCCATGGAACTCAGGGACTTCAGCACTTTTCAGCTCGATGCGATTCGCGAAGTCGGAAACATCGGGACGGGAAACGCCGCCACCGCACTGTCAAAACTGCTTGACCGGACGGTGGATATGGATGTTCCGAAAGCCGAACTTGTTTCCATCTACGAGCTGGGGGAGCATTACGGATCACCGGAGACCGTCGTTGCCGCCGTTTTTGTCCGCTCCGAAGGAGAGTTTCCGTGCAACCTGATCTTTATCCTCGAGGAGCACGAAGCGGGAATGCTCGTCGATCTTCTCCTCTTGCAGCAAATGGGTTCCGTCATGCCGGAGCTTCCCGACGAGATCCGCGACAGCGCGCTTTCCGAGCTCGGAAACATTGTCCTCAGCTCGTTCCTCAACGCGATCAATCTGCTCATGGGAACGACGCACATGATCTCCGTCCCGGGCGTCGCCCATGACATGCTCGGGTCGATTCTCGATGTCGTCGTCTCAATATACGGACAAATGGGAGATACGGCGCTTATCGTCAACACATCCCTGATGGTTTCCGGCGCGGATGCGCAGCTGTCGGGAAAGGTGATCATGATCCCGGATCCGGGGTCGCTCGAAACGCTTCTGGGAAAGCTTCGGGTGCTGTAAGTCATGGATGCCGCCCATCACGTCGGCATGGCCGACATCATTGTGATAACGGCCCCGGCGACACTTGTCACTCTGGGTCTCGGGTCCTGCATCGGACTCGTCCTGTTCGATACTATAGGCAAGGTCGCCGGGATGGCGCACATCATGCTCCCGGAAAGTCATTGCTCCGCCGGGGCGCAGGTTGACAAGCCGGGAAAATTCGCGGACACCGCCGTTCCGGCGTTGATCAACGAGGTGTGCAAACAGGGAGCGCTCCGGTCGCGTCTCAAGGCGAAGATGGCCGGAGGCGCGCAAATGTTCGCGCTTGCGGGAACGCAGTCCGAATTCCTGGCGGTGGGCGCCCGAAATATCAAGGAAACGACGGAAATGCTCCGAAAACACTCCATCAGTCTCGTAGCGAGCGACACCGGCGGAAACAGGGGACGAAGCGTCGAGTTTTCCACGGTGACATGGATGCTTGCGGTCAAGACGCTTGGGAAGGGAAAGGTCGATATCTGAGAAACGGGAAAGGATTTGAACTCGTATGGCGGAAACGGGTGAGGTCGTCTTTGAAGCACAGAACGAACCGACAAACGAACTGACAAGCGAACCGACCGTCGCCGACGAGGAACGGCCTCCTCTGGTCATTCCACCGGAGGTCTCGCGGGAATTGTGTTCCATGTTTGGTTGCACCCAGGAAACGCTTGGACAGCTGCTTTCCACGATCCACGGAGATCCCGACAAAATCCTGCCGCTTCTCTCCGTCCTCGCTCCGTCGTATGTGGCCGTCAAG
>CALMZW010000269.1 GCA_937870605.1 uncultured Synergistaceae bacterium | reverse complement strand
GAGGCGCGCTCGGGGACGGGCGTCGTGGCGAAGGGCGCGTTGACGGCTGCGACGTTCGACATCTTTTTCGGCCGCGTCGCGGAGGACAACTACGCCCGCCTTCGGGAATCGGCGCCGTTGCTTCCGGTCGTGCTCGTCCCGGTGCTCCGTCGGGAGCAGCGGGCGTGGCTCTTCGTCTTTTCCCCCGCATCGATGCGGGACCAGGTCGCACGCATGCTCGACTCGGTCTCCATGACGCGGTACGATCTCGCGGATCTTCTGGCCCATACGGAAGAGGGACGCCTCGAAACCATCCGGCGGCGCATCGCGAATCACGAACGGGCTATCGCGGGGCTCGCGCGGGCCGCACGCGAATTTCTCGGACGCCATCGAAAAGAACTCGATATATTCCATAACAGGGTCTATTGCATGCAACGGATCTACGACGTCTGCGGACGGCGCGGCGAACTCGGAGATATGTACGTGGTGTCCGGGTGGCTTCCCGATGACGCTCTCCGGATGCTGCGGCTCCATCTGAAGGAACGCGCGCCGGATGTGATTCTCCTCGCCGGAGAGGGCGCGGGCGTCGAACGGAGCGGGCGAACGATACCGACCCTGCTGCGGAATCCGCCGTTTGTCCGCTGGTTCCAGGATATCGTCGCGCTGTACAGCCTGCCGTCATACCGCGAGATGGACCCGTCGCTTCTCGTCGCCCTGAGTTTCTGCTTCTTCTTCGGTTTCATGTTCGGCGACATCGGACACGGCGCGATGCTTATCGTCGCGGCCATACTGCTGAAAATGCGCGGGATGATGAAGCCGACCTTCGCGAACATCCTCACGCTGTCCGGCCTTTCATCCTGTCTTTTCGGCCTGCTCTACGGCAGCGTCTTCGGATCGGAAGATCTTCTCCGCCCTCTCTGGATCTCGCCGATGCGCGACGCCGACACGCTGATCGTCGCCGCGACGGCGGTCGGGATCGTCTCCCTGAGCGTCGGCATCCTCGTGAACATCCGCGTCCGGTACGCGCGCAGGGAGTTCGGGGAGATGCTTTTCGACGGACACGGGCTTGCGGGGCTGCTGCTCTACTGGACCGCCGCCCTCCCCGCATGGGCGCACCTCCTCGGGAGCCCGTTCCCGGTTTCCCGGAGCATCCTCGGATGGGCCATTTTCGCGCTCTTTCTCGTGATCCTTTTCGGCGACGCGCTGTCCGATCTGATCGTCCGGCGCGAGGCGCGGAAGGAACGCCGCGAAAGCGCGGTCGTCCATACGTTTTCGACGCTGCACCACATGCTCTCCTTCGTGAGCAACACGGCGTCCTTCATGCGCCTCGCCGCCTTCGCCCTGAACCATGCGGGACTCTCCATGGCGGTCTTCATGCTCGGAGACATGGCGCACAGCCTTCCCGGCGGCGCCGTCGCGCGGGCGCTCGTCCTGATCGCCGGAAACGTGCTCATCGTGGCGCTTGAAGGCTTGATCGTCTTCATCCAGACGCTCCGTCTGGAATACTATGAGTTCTTCGGCAAGTTCTTTTCCGGCGGCGGACGCCCCTTCACCCCTGTCACATGGGTCCCGTCCGCCCGGGGAAAGACCGCCGGAACGAAAGGAGCGGATCGTTCGTGAATACGCTTTTGGGACTTCTCGTCGTGTGCGCGTCCGTCATTCTTCTGGGGCGCCGTCTGCACGGACGCGCGGTAGGGAGGCCGCAGACAATCCTCGCCGCCACGTCCGCCGTCCTCTTCCTCACGCTGCTCGTTACGGCGTGCGCCCCCTGGTTCGCCTCCCCGGCGCTCGCCACGGGGGAGGCCGTCGCGACGACCGGTGCGGCCGGAATGGGCTTCATCGCGGCGGGGATCTCCACGGGACTCGCCTGCATCGCGGCCGGAATCGCGGTCGGAATGGTCGGCGCCGCGGCGCTCGGCCTCGTGGGCGAAAAGCCGGAGATGCTCGGCACGACGCTCATCTATCTCGGTCTCGCGGAAGGCATCGCCATCTACGGCATCATCGTCTCGCTGCTGATCCTCGGCAAGGTGTAGGCGATGCGCGCCTTTCTCGTCAGCGACAACCACGACACGCTTGTCCTGCTCCGGCTCGCGGGGATTACAGGCGTTATCGTCCAGGGGATGGACGCGACGCGCTCCGCGGTGCAAGAGGCGCTCTCCATGCGGGACCTGGGAATTCTCGTCATGACGGAGAAGGCCGCAGCCGCCGTGCCGGACATCGCGCAGGAACTCAGGGAGAGCGGACGCCTCCCGTTGCTCGTCGAGATCCCCGACCGCCACGGAAGCGTTCGGGGCAACGATGCGCTGACCCGGTACATCACGAACGCGATCGGGGTGAAACTCGGATGATCGATCAGGAACGCATCGCACCGGAGCTTCAGGATCTGTCGGAGGAACGTCTTTCCGTTCTGAAGAATATGCTGCTCGCCCAGGCCGCGGAAGAACGGAACGCGATCCTCGACGCCGAAACGCGCGAGACGGAAACATGGCTGCGCGAAGAGGAGTCGCGACTGGTCGCCATGATCGATTCAATTATGGAAGACGCGCGGAAACGAGCGGCGGAGATCCGCCACCGGCAGGTCGGCGCGGCGGAGCGCGAGCGCGAACACGACATGCTCCGGCTCCGGAACCACCTTCTCGCGCAGACGCTGGAGCAACTGCAGCAGGCGTGCTCGGAACTCCGGAACAGGCCGGACTACGACGACATCCTGGCCGGGCTCGGAACCGTCGCGCTCGCAACCCTGCCCGGAAAAGGAACCGTCCTGCTGCGCCTGGCCGCACAGGATGCGGGCATTGGTCCCGGACTTGCGTCGCGCCTGTCGGATCCCGAAAAGAACGTCGCCGTCGTCTTCGATCCGGATCCGGCGCCTGTCTCCGGAGGGCTCTGGCTCGTCGCGGAGGATGGCGCATGGAGATCGCTCTCGGACTGGAGCGTCATCGTACGCGAATGTTCGGAACTCGTGGCCCGGCGTCTCATGGCCATTCTGTGACGGGGGCCGGAAAATGACAGCCGAAAGCCGCGTCATCAGCGTCAACGGCCCCGTCGTCCGCGCCTTCGGGACCAGGAATATGGCGATGCGGGAGCTGGTCCGCGTCGGAGACCTCGGTCTGCTGGGAGAAATCGTCCGGATGGAGGGAGAGGAAGCGCTCGTCCAGATGTACGAAGACACGCAGGGGCTTCGCGTCGGCGAGCCCGTCAAAGGGACGGGCGGGCCTCTTTCCGTCCTCCTCGGCCCGGGACTCGCGGGAAGCATCATCGACGGCATCGGCCGGCCGCTCTCCGCGCTTTTGAAAGAGGAAGGCGCTTTCATTACCCGGGGCGTGTCGGTTCCGCAGCTCGACCTCTCCCGTTCCTGGGAGATCCGGGCCGAAGTTTCGGCGGGAGACGTTGTCACCCCCGGCAACCTTCTTGCGACCGTCAGGGAGTCCCCGTTGCTCGACCATCGCATCCTCGTCCCGTTCGACGTCTCGGGGGAAGTGGAGTACATCGTTCCGTCCGGCTTCGCCAAAGGGTCCGACATCGTCGCGCGCGTCCGGGGCCCGATGGGACGGGACCAGGAGATCCGCATGACGGCCTCCTGGCCGGTGCGAATGCCGCGTCCCTACGCGGAGCGTCTGCTCCCCGACGAGCCCCTCGTCACGGGACAGCGCGTGATCGACGGGCTTTTCCCAATCGCGAAGGGAGGCGTCGCGGCCATTCCCGGGGGATTCGGCACTGGCAAGACCGTCACGCAGCACCAGCTCGCGAAGTGGAGCGACGCGTCGGTCGTCGTGTACATCGGCTGCGGCGAGCGCGGCAACGAGATGACGCAGGTGCTGGAGGAGTTCCCCTCCCTCGAGGATCCGCGGACCGGACGTCCTCTCATGGAGCGGACGATCCTGATCGCCAACACGTCGAACATGCCCGTAGCCGCCCGGGAAGCATCCATCTATACGGGCATCACGATTGCGGAATACTACCGCGACATGGGCTACGACGTCGCGCTGATGGCCGACTCGACGTCCCGGTGGGCGGAGGCGCTGCGCGAAATATCCGGACGTCTCGAAGAAATCCCCGCCGAAGAGGGGTTCCCGGCATACCTTCCCACACGACTCGCGGAGTTTTACGAGCGTGCGGGGCGCGTCGTCACGATCGGAGGCGAACACGGCAGCATCTCGATCATCGGCGCGGTCTCCCCTCCCGGAGGGGACTTCACGGAGCCCGTCACGCGCCACACGAAGCGGTTCATCCGGTGCTTCTGGGCGCTCGACCGCCCGCTCGCAAACGCGCGCCACTTCCCCGCCATCAGCTGGACGGAGTCCTACAGCGAGTATGCCGGAGAGGTGGAACCGTGGTTCGAGGCGCACGTGGACGCTTCCTGGGGCCGGCTTCGGGACGAAGCCAGGGCGATCCTCGCCGAAGACGAGAAGATCCGGCAGATCATCCGCCTCGTCGGAGAGGACGTCCTCCCCAACGACCAGCGCCTCGTGGACCTGACCGCGTCCCTGCTTCGGAACGGGTACCTGCAGCAGGGGGCCTTCGGACCGGATTCCTTCTGTCCTCCGGAAAAGGGATTCGCGATTCTGAATCTGATCCTCACCTTCCACCGGACCGCCGAAAAACTCGTGACGGCGGGATGCCCCCTGTCGCTGATACGAAACATGGGCGAACTCGTGGAACTGATCCACGCGCGGGAGATTCCCGCCGAACGGACGGACGCAACGGCGGACCTGGGAAGGCGGATCGGCGAGACGCTGTCCCGCATCGGATCCGAACGCATCGCGCCCGAAGGGAGGGGATGAACCCGTGGCCCGCACCGAATATGTCGGAGTCGACACGATAGCCGGCCCGTTCCTGATGCTCGGCGACATCCGCGGCGTCGGGTACGACGAGCTTGTCGAGATCACGTCCGCGGACGGAATTCCCCGGCAGGGGAAGGTCGTTCTCGTGGACGAAGGCGCCACGCTCGTGCAGGTCTTTTCCGGCACGCAGGGCCTCACGCCGTCCGGAACCCGTATCCGTTTTTCCGGAGCCCCGCTCGAAATCGCGGTCGCCCCGTCGATCATCGGACGGACGTTCGACGGGTTGGGGCGTCCCCGGGACGGCTGCGGCCCCGTTCTTGGCGGGGAACGCCGCAACGTGAACGGCGCGCCGATCAATCCGATGGCTCGACTGTACCCCAGGGACTTCATCTCCACGGGAATCTCCGTCATGGACACGCTGACGACGCTCATCCGCGGACAGAAGCTGCCGATCTTCTCGGGCAACGGCCTGCCCCACAACCGTCTGGCGGTCCAGATCGCCACCCAGTCGCACCTCGCCGGGGCGGAAAATTTCGCGGTCGTCTTCGCGGGCATCGGCATCCGGCACGACGACGCCGCGTTCTTCACGTCCCGGCTCCAGGAGTCGGGACAGGGAAACAACCTCGTGCTCTTCCTGAATACGGCCGACGACCCCGTCATCGAGCGCATCGCAACTCCCCGTCTCGCGCTGACGGCGGCCGAATACCTCGCGTTCGACCTCGGGATGCACGTCCTCGTCATCCTGACGGACATGACAAGCTACGCCGAGGCGCTCCGGGAGCTGAGCGTCGCGCGCGGCGAAGTGCCGAGCCGCAAGGGATATCCGGCCTATCTCTATAGCGACCTGGCTTCGATGTACGAGCGCGCCGGCGTCATCCGGGGCGGACAGGGAAGCGTCACGCAGCTTCCGATCCTGACGATGCCGAACGACGACATCACGCATCCGATTCCCGACCTGACCGGATTCATCACCGAAGGGCAGATCGTCCTGTCGCGGGAGTTGGACGCACGGGGGATCTACCCGCCGGTCGATCCGCTCAAGAGCCTCTCGCGCCTCATGAAAGACGGCATCGGGAAAGGCTACACGCGCGACGACCACCCCGGCGTGTCGAGCCAGCTCTTCGCCGCCTACAGCCGGACGCAGGACGCGAGAGCGCTCGCGGGGGTCGTGGGCGAGGACGAGATCAACGAAACGGACACGAAGTATCTCGCGTTCGGGAAGGCGTTCGAGGAACACTTCATCGCGCAGGGAATCGAGGAGAATCGGGAGATCGGACAGTCGCTCGATATGGGGTGGTACCTGATCTCCATGCTGCCCGCGGCCGAGCTGACGCGCGTCACGATGGAGGAGCTTCGCGCCCACGTCGGAGGCGACGCGCCGAAGTGAACCGGAGGGATCAGGCGGCCACTTTCCCCATGTCCGGCGAGACGACGAACGTATTGCCCTCCGCGAACGAAATCTCGACGACGCGCATTCCGAACCCGCAGGCGAGGGACTCGAGCGTCGCCTTCGCGGACGCGAGGACTTCGGGCTGGATATCGCGCACGAGCGCCATTGCGCGCGATTCGGCGTGCGACCGCGCCGCCCGGACGAGCCGGTTTCGGTCGTCCTCGCGGAAATCGTCGCCGAGAAACCCGTTCACGAGGTCGGGCAGAAGCCACGGAAGCAGACGGGAGCGCTGTTCGTCGTAGAAACGGATATCCCGGATGCGGGTTTCGCACCGGCAGGCGGGCATCCGGATTTCCACCCGTTCGTCGTCGACGGACTCGATGAGGAAGTTCGGATCCCGCAAGTCGTACCGGAAGTCGATCTCGAACTCGAAGATCATCGCCATCTTGCGCGACGAAAGGATCCAGGACAGATACTTCCGTCCGAAATCCCCCCACGAATGGTCCGTCTCCGTGACGATCTCGCGCGTGAAGGCCCGGTAGACGGACAGGTGTCCGATCGAACGCATATGTTCGATCCCTCCCTGAACGTCGACTTTCGGCTCCGCCTTCCGCGAACGGATCAGGAGCAGAGCGGCCATCCCCGTCGCAAGGAACGCCCAGACCACAAGCAGTGTCGTCGTCAGCGACGTCATCATATCGTTTCACCTCTCGTCGTTCCTGTTTCAAAGCCCCTGTATAATCCGTCAGGTCCGCCCCTCCGTCAAGGGCGGGGCGCTTCCGAAACGGAAATGTCTCGCAGAATGAAACATTGCTTCATCAAGATGGACAGAAGCACTCCGACTGTTATAATGGCATACAATTCGCCGCCGGATAGCCTGTTCCGGAATCAGGAGTGATCCCCATGAATGTCCGAAACGCCCGCCCGCCTGAGCAGATCGCGCTGCTCAGCGTGTTGCATTTTCTGAACGATATCCATATTTCCTTTCTGCCGACGTTCGTTCCCGAACTGGTCCGGCGGCTCGGGCTTTCGCTCGCCGAAGCCGGAGCGCTGAACTCGCTCGCCGGCCTGATCACCATGCTCGGACAGCCGCTCTTCGGCTACTGGTCGGATCGAACCGAGCGTCCCTGGTATATTATCGCCGGTCCGGTGCTCGCCTGCCTCGGCGCAACCCTGCTCCCCCTCTCGCCCAATTACGGCGTCGCACTGTTCCTGGCCGGACTCTGGAGCATCGGAAGCGCCATCTTCCACCCGCAGGGCAGCGGCGGCGTCGGGCATCTGTGCGGCGGCAGCAACCTGTCGAGCTACATCGCGCTGTTCGGACTCGGGGGAATGCTCGCGGCCGCGGCGAGCCCGCTCTACGCGGTCACGCTCGTCCGGGTCATGGGCCTGCAATGGATGTGGACGGTCGCGATCGTCCCGGTCGCCGCGGCGATATCGCTCGCGCTCGTGATGATCCCGAAGCTCCGGGATCCCGGCGGCGTTACGCTCACGACGGGCGTCTTCCGGAGTTTCAGCGACGTGTTCGGCAGAGTCTGGAGGGTCTGGCTCGTTTCGGTGTTCCGCTCGGTTTCCGAGCAGGGAATCCGGTTCTTCCTCCCGGTCGTCGTCGCCTCCAGGGGAGGGTCGCTCGAAAAGATCGGAGGCGTGCTCTTCGTCATCATGCTGTCGGCGGCGATTTCCCCGCTGGTTTTCAGCCGCGTCGCCGAACGCTTCGGGCGCGATAAAATCCTCGCGAGACTGCTGGCCGCCGCGCCGCTGTTGCTCGTCCCCGCGGCCCTGACGGAGGGGTGGCTTTCCGTGGCCTTCTATACGCTGGGCTACGGCGCGCTGACCGCCACCGAACCCATCACGAACGCGATGGCGCAGGAGGCGGCCCCGCACGCGCGGGCGATGGCGAGTTCCATCATCATGGGCTTCGCGTTCGGACTCGGAGGGCTCTTCACGGCGCCGCTCGGCGCCGTCGCGGATTCCTTCGGCCTGCACGTCACGATGGTCATCCTCGGGATCGCGCCGGTATTCGCGCTTCCGGCCGTTCTGTCGTTCCCGCCGCAAAACCGGCGCTGAAGTCGGAGCGGGGCCTGTTTCGCACAAACGCGCATTCCCGCGGCTACGACAAAGCGCCTCCGCCGTTTCGGCGGAGGCGCTTTTCATTTCCTGGCGTCGTTGCGTTTCCTACTGGTCTTTTTCCTTCAGAAGATCGCCGAATTCGTCATCATCGATAAGAGGCTCTTCCTCCGCAAGAGGCACAAGGGCCTCGCCCTTCAGACGGAGAAGGATTTCCTCCGCGCGCCGCAGTTCTTCCTCCGTGAGCTTTTTCTTCTCCTGTTCCACGCTCGTCGCCTCCCGTGAGATACCCTGTTCCGGCCTTACAGAAGCGGGTACTGTCCGACGCTCGTCCGGGCGCCCATGAGGATCCGGACGTACTGCGCCCGTTTCCACGCGTAGGGATCCGTGCTGTGCAGCGCATCCTTCCTTCCCATGGCGTCCGCCAGGGTCGAATACCCCGCCATATCCATCCACTGATGCAGCTCTTTCCGTATCGTCCCGAGGGCGGACAGCTTCTTCCTGTAGAGCACGCTGACGACCTGTACGGCCGAGGCCCCCGCGAGGATCATCTTCGCGACGTCGAAGCCCGAGGAGATGCCCGTCGAGGCGCAGATATCCGCGCCGATCCGGCCGCTTGCGAGCGCGGTGAAGCGCAGCGGCAGGCGGTTCTCCATTCCGGTGCTCAGGTCGAACGTGAAGACGCTCTCCCCCGTCCCCGGATCGAGGTCGGGCTGAAAAAAGCGGTTGAAGAAGACGACGCCGCGTGCTCCGGCCTTCGCGAGGCGCGAGGCGAGGTTGAGCGGATTCGCCGAAAACGGAGACATCTTGACAGCGACCGGAAGCGGGGAGACGCGCGAGCAGATCTCCTTCACGAGCGCGACCTGTTCGTCCTCGATCCGGTCTCCCGGAACGAAGGGATCGCAGGGCGTCGCGTAGAGATTGAGCTCCAGCCCGTCAACTCCCGTTTCGGCGAGTCGTTCGGACCAGTCGAGCCACACATCGTGGGTCCGTGCGTTCAGCGAGGCGAACAGCGGGATCGAGACGGCCCGTTTTGCGCGCTTCACCCATTCGAGGTGTTCCTCGGGGCCGGCGTAGGACGTCCCCGCGTGAACGGACAGCTCCGGCTGTTCGCGGCTGTCGTAGTCCATCGCGAAGTCTTCGAGGAGGTCGTTCTGCAATTCGATCTGCTCCTCGAAGAGCGACGCCGTGACGATGGCGCCCGCTCCGGCCTCCTGGATCTTCGCGATGACGCCCATGTCCGCGGTGAGACGGCTCGCCCCCACGATCAGGGGGTTCGCGAGGGGAATGCCAAGCCAGCGTGTGGAAAGATCAGACATTGCCGTTCCCTCCTTCGTCTTCGATATCGAGATGCACCCGGCTCCCCGGGTGGTTGTGCCCCGTTTCGAGAAAATCCATGACGATTTCAAAGGGGAGATCCCGCTCGGCGGCGAGATCGGTCAGGCGGTTTCCCGCGCGCGCGAAGAACTCCCGCTGCCCGCCGGAACGCATGGAAAGCGCGGGCTCCGTATCCAGCGAGAAGATCCGGGACCATCCGGCCTCGGGTTCGGTGTCTCCGACGACGATTTTCATCTCGGCCACGACGTCAATCCTCCTCGAAGACGGTTTCGGGTTTCCCGAGCGCCCGGCAGAGCCCGTCCGGGTCGTCCGTGCCGACGATCAGGCGCCGTCCGTTCGTGAGGCGGAGTTCCAGCGCCTTGCGCCCGGAAGCGCTCCAGATCCAGCCGCCGTGAATGATCTTGATCCCGATCGAGTGCCAGGGAATGAGCACCCGCGTCACGGAGGCGATCGCATCCATCCGGACCGTCTTCAGGAGCAGTCCGATCCCGAGGCGCAGCGTCAGCGCCTCGTCCGTCACGCGCGTTTCCATCCGGAAAAACAGGACCGCAACGAGCGCCATGATCACGATGGTGATGACAAAATTCTTCGTCGTCCCGCCGCCGGCGGCGAGCTTGTGGATTCCGTAGAAAAACACGGTCATGACAACGCACATTCCCAGCGTCACCCATGCCGTCTGGTCGTGGCGATAGCGCTCCATCGAGTCCTCCTGTTTTTGCCGGTTTCTATGCTATTCTAGCATGGAGCGGAAGAAAAGGACTTTGACGGACGGAGCGGACCGAAAATGATTTTTTACGATTGGCAACTGCGCGCCTTCGACCGGATCCGGGGACGAAGCGCGGTGCTTTCCTCCCCGACCGGAACGGGAAAGACTCTGGTCGCCTATCTCTGGGCGGGAATTCTTCAGGAAGACGGACAGGTCTCCGTTCCCGGGGAACGAATCATCTTCACGGCGCCGATCAAGGCGCTTTCCAACGAGCGGTACCTCGACCTGCGGCGCATGGGGCTCGACGTCGGCATCGAGACGGGGGACTTCAAACGGAACGAGGGCGCCCCGATCGTCTGCTGCACGCAGGAGATCTACACGCTCAAGTACTGTCGCCTTCCGGGACAGCGGCTTGTCGTCGACGAGTTTCACTACGTCTTCTCCGACGCCGACCGCGCCCGAGCCTATATCGACGGGCTCCGGGACACGCATCCCGATACGCCCGTGCTCGTCATGTCGGCGACGTTCGGCGGCGCCGAAACGATCGGCGCGTACCTCTCCGACGTGTCGGAACGTCCGTTCGCCGTCTGCGAGAACTTCGAACGCGTGACGGAACTCATCTTCCGTCCGAAGCCGCCTGCCGTCATCAACGGCATCCGAGACGCGCTCGTCTTCGTCTTTTCGCAGAAGGGCGCCGCGGAGCTGGCCTACCGGATCGCGCGTACGCGAAGGCGGATATCGCCCGAAAAGCGCAAGCGCCTCTACGAACTGGCCGACATCCTCGACGTGCCGAAGGTGCAAATGCCGCTGCTCTGCGGCGTGGGAGTCTATCACGGAGGCATGCTGCCCAAGGAGAAGCTGCTCGTCGAGGCGGCTTTCCGGGAGCGCATTCTCGACGTCGTCGCGGGAACGGACGCGCTTTCGCTCGGCGTGAACCTTCCGGCCGAGACCGCCGTCTTTGCGCAGCTCGTGCACTACCACGACGACGCGCCGATCTCGAAGATCGAGTTTCTGCAGATGTCCGGCAGGGCGGGGCGGAAGGGACTCTTCGACACGGGGTATGTCACCTGGCTCGCGGACTCCCCGTTCGAGCACAAAGCGTTCAAAACCGATCTGGTCTTCAGGGAGCTGATGGAGGCCGAGCCGGAAGGGGCGTGCGTCACGCTGCGGCCGGCGTTCGGACGGCTCCTGCGAAAGCAGGTCACGCTGAAGGACGAGGTGCGGTACATCTGCGACTATTCGCTGCCGAAGCAGGATCCCGCGCTCGTGGAGGGGCTCCTCCGGGACGGGCTCAAGAAGATCGACCGTGCGCTCCGCAAGCTCGTTCCCGTCAAGGCGCGCGACCGCTTCCGGAAGATCATGGCGAATATCTGGTATGAGGAGATGGATGTCGATGAAAACCTCGCGATCGCGGTCCTGTTCTTCCACGACGATACGCCCGGAGCGATCGAGGCGGCCCGGCTCGCGGCCCCCTTCGAGCGCAACTACCTCCAGGCGCTCCTCAAGATCAAGCGGTTCGCGAACCGCCTCCCGAAGGGGTATCGTTTCCGCGGCATGCGGGAGCTGAACAACGCCGTCGACTCCATCGACCCGACGATCTTCGGATTCGAGGAGAAGATCGGCGAAATCGAGCACACGCTCTCTCTCGCGGGAACGGGACGATGGTCAGTAGTCTCCGCCCTTCCCGAGGTCGTCGTAGGCGCGGACGATGTACCGCCCGTCCCCGGCGTTCAGGTCGACGAACCGGGAACCGTCTGACGGACGCCGCCCCGTGCCGTCCACCTGGATGAGCACCTTCGGGCGGAGAAGGTCCCGGTCCATCGCCCCGATGACCACGCCGATGCTGTAGTCGGAAAGTTCGACGACCGTGCCGGGCGGATAGAGCCCGAGCTGCCGCAGCAGCGACCGCACCACGGCGCCGTCGAAATGCGTGCCCGAACTTTCGACGATGAGCGAGACGGCCGCCCGGCTCTCCATCGCATCCTTGTAGATCCGCTTCGTCGTCAGCGCGTCGAAGACGTCCGCGACGGCGGCGATCCGCGCCTCGAGCGGCGCGGTCTCGCCGACGACGCCGTCCGGATATCCGCGTCCGTCCCAACGCTCGTGATGGCTTCGGATGACGGAGAGGATCTCCGGGATCGACACGCCGGACTCCCGTGCGATTTTTTCGCCGTATTCCGAATGTCTCCGCATCACGGAGAACTCCTCGTCCGTGAGCTTTCCCGGCTTGTTCAGGATCTCGAGCGGAACGGACGCCTTACCGAGATCATGAAGCAGCCCCCCGATCGCCATGGACTCCGCGAATTTCGGGCGATCCGGCGCGATCCGGGAGGCGAGGTAGGTTCCCAGCAGCGATACGTTCAGCGAATGGACGAATGTGTATTCATCCCAATTCCGCACGCGTCCGAGGCACAGAATGATCTGCGGCGCCTTCGCGACTTCCAGGGCAAGCATCTGCCCCTCGCGAACAAGCTCCCACACGGCTTCCCGGTGATCTTCTCCCGTGACGATGCGATTGTAGACGTCCTGCACCTGGTTGAGCGTATGCCGCGCGAGCTCGGGATCGAGCCGGTCGACGGGAGGGGCGACCTGTTCGAGAAGTTCCGAGAACTCCTCGAACGAGACGTCCACGTCCCGGATAATGTTGATCCGCTCGATTCCCCAGCGCCTGAGCTGATCCGGCAACCCGGGAGCGCCGCGAAGGACGGCGCGTATCTCGCTTCCCCGCGGGACGAGAATCGCCCCTTCGGGGGAAACGAGATCGTCGGCTATTCGCCCGCAGACGTCAGGCAGCTGGCTCGGAGCGATTTTATCGCGGATCTCCATGCGACCTCCCCAACATTAAAAAACGATAGAGTCCATCATGTCCGCACGTGAGTCTATCACACGGCGGAGGGGATTGCATTAAAGCCGTATCGATTTCAGGTTCTTCTGTGCAAGCACAATCGCGGAGATCGTCGCCGCCATGGATTCGAACTGGACCGACGCCTCCTCCATCACCCTGACGGAGTCCTCCATCTCGTCGGAGCTCCGGCGGATCGTTCCGCCCGCCTCGGTCATCGCGGTTTCCATGCGTTCCATGAACCCCTTGTTCGTCGCGAGAAATTCGGTGAACGACGCGAGGGAGGTGCGGATCACGTCGAACATCCCCGTCACCCTGCGGATGTCGTCCATCGCCTCCTGGACGGAGGACGAAATCTCCGTCACCTTCGTCGTGATGGATTCCGAGGCCGTCTTCGTCTCCGCTGCGAGTTCCTGGACGTTGTGGGCCACGATCGCGAACCCCCGTCCGTGCTCCCCCGCCCGGGCCGCCTCGATGGACGCGTTCAGCGCGAGAAGGTTCGTCTGTTTGGCGATCCGCTGGATCTCCTTCGACATCTTCTCGATGTCCAGGAAGGATTGCAGCGTTCCGTACGTGGCGTCGACGGTGCGCCCCACGTTCTCGCTCATCCCCTGGAGGTCCGTTCCGGACTTCTCGAGGTCCCGGGCCAGCGTGTCGTTCATTTCGGCGATCTTCCCGACGCTCTCGCGGGTCTCCGCACTCTTCCGGGAGAAGTCGCCCTCGAGTTCCGCGAGCATATCCCGGAGCGCGGAGAAGCGACTCGTCGTGTTTCCCATCTCCCGCTCCACGCGCCGGACCCTGTTGACGAGAACCTCGTCGAGCTGCGACATGAACGAGTTCATCAGGGTATCGGCGAAGTAGGCGGACGCGAGCCGGCGGATCACGTCGGAATACGCGGCGTCCATACCGGGAGCCCTCCTATTTTCCGTAGATGTCGCCCAGGACATCCACGCCGCATTCGAGCCGTTCGAACCAGTCGAGGAATTTCGAGACGTTTTCCCCCTTCATGATCGCGCCGTGCTGCGGGGCGATGACGTCCGCGCCGAGCGC
>CALMZW010000268.1 GCA_937870605.1 uncultured Synergistaceae bacterium | reverse complement strand
GAAATTCCCGCGACGTTCTGGCGCGGCTTTCCGCGGCAGGCGTGACGATGGCCGTTGAGGGAACGGCGGATGATGCTTCGGGGTCGGCCGGCGCGATTCGCGAGGCCCCCCTTGCGGGAAAGCGTTTCGTTTTCACCGGAGAGCTGGCTTCGATGACGAGGGAACAGGCGGAATCGCTTGTGGCCACGCTCGGAGGCAACGCGACCTCGAGTGTCAGCGCGAAGACGTCGTTTGTGGTCGCCGGGGCGAATCCCGGGAGCAAGATACGAAAAGCCGCGGAACTCGGCGTTCCGGTTATCGATGAAGAAGCGTTCCGGGAAATGGTAGGGCCCTTTTCGGGCTGAGGAGGGAAGGATATGGCGGTTACCGAACGCGACGTGCGGCATGTGGCGCAGCTTGCGCGTCTTGAGGTGAAAGACGCGGAGCTTCCGTCGCTGATGCGGCATTTCGACGGGATTCTTGCGCATTTTCACCGTTTGAACGAGCTGGATCTTTCGGAGATCGATCCGTTCGATGCTGCGGCATGGGAGCTGACGCCTTGGCGCGCCGACGAGGCTGTGGACGCAGGAATCCGGGACGAGGCGCTCCGGGAAGCGCCCGAGCGAAAGGGCGATTTCTTCCGCGTCCCGCGAATCCTGGAGGAAGACTGACATGCACGCGCGGGATATGAGCGCCTGCGACATATCGCACGGCGTCCGGACGAAGCGTTTTTCGGCCGAAGAGGTGTTCGACGCCTCCCTTGACCGGATTCGCGCGTTCGAACCGAAGATTCATGCGCTCCTCTCGGTGACGGAAGAACGGGGCAGATGCACGGCACGGGCCGTCGACGACGCGGTGCAGGAAGGGCGCGATCCCGGGCCGCTGTGCGGCGTTCCCGTCGTCCTTAAGGACAACATGACGACGCGCGGCGCCCCTACGACGTGCGGAAGCAAAATCCTCGGAAGCTGGAAGCCTCCGTACGACGCCACGGTCGTTCGTCTTCTCGAAGAGGCCGGAAGCGTCATCGTCGGAAAAGCCAATATGGACGAATTCGCGATGGGAAGCTCGACGGAATTCTCCGCCTTCGGTCCGACGGCGAATCCCTGGGACACGGACCGCGTTCCGGGCGGCAGTTCCGGAGGCAGCGCCGCGTCCGTTTCGGCGGGGTACGTTCCCCTCGCCCTCGGGAGCGATACGGGCGGCTCCATACGCCAGCCGGCGTCCTTCTGCGGCCTTTACGGCCTCAAACCCACCTACGGACACGTCAGCAGATACGGCCTCGTGGCCTTCGCTTCGTCGCTGGACCAGATCGGCGTCTTTACGCGGTATGCGTCCGACCTTGCGCTCGCACTCTCCGTCATCGGCGTCGAAGACGCGAAGGACATGACCAGCAGTCGAAGGGCGCGTCCCGAGTACATGTCGCAGGCGCAGTCCGACGACATGCGGGGGATGCGGATCGGACTCGTTGCGGAGCTTGCGAAAGCTCCCGTTGACGCGGACGTCCGGTCCGTCTTCGACGCGACGGCGAAGAAATGCGAACAGCTCGGAGCGGAGATCCGGGAAGTGTCGCTCCCGACCGTTCTGGAGTACGGAGTTCCGTGCTACTACATTCTGGCCCCCGCGGAAGCAAGTTCGAACCTGGCCCGTTTCGACGGGGTCCGCTACGGAATGTCGCTCGGCGAGGATTCCCTGCTCGACCGGTACGTGGAAACCCGGGGGGCCGGATTCGGCGACGAGGTGAAACGCAGGATCCTCACGGGGACGTATGTCCTCAGCTCCGGGTACTACGACGCCTACTATCTTGTCGCCCAGAAGGTCCGGCGGCGCATCACGATGGAGTTCGCAAAGGCGTTCGAGGGGCTGGACGCGATTCTGCTGCCCACCGCGCCGACTCCGGCCTTCAAAAAGGGCGAGTTCTCCGACGACCCGATCCGGATGTACATGGCCGATATCTTCACATTGCCCGTCAACCTTGCGGGGCTCCCGGGACTGTCCCTCAACGCCGGGTTTTCGCGGGAAGGCCTGCCGATCGGCATGCAGTTCATCGGTCCCAAATGGGGCGACGCGACGCTGCTGCGCCTGGCGTCGACCCTGGAACGGACGTTCGGCCCGTGTCGCTGCGCGCCGGTTGAGGAGGTGAAGGGAGCATGACGCTTTCGTTCACGCCGGTAATCGGTCTCGAAATCCACGTACAGCTCGGCACGAAGAGCAAGATCTTCTGTTCCTGTTCGACGGACTATATCGGCGCCGTCCCGAACACGAACGTCTGCCCGGTCTGTCTCGGCCTCCCCGGCGCGCTGCCCGTTCTCAACGCCTCCGTCGTGGAGATGGCTGTCCGAACTGCTCTCGCGCTCCGGTGCGCCATCAGGGAGACGACGCGCTTTCACAGAAAGAACTACTTCTACCCGGATCTTCCGAAGGCGTATCAGATTTCGCAGTACGATCTCCCGGTGGCGGAGCACGGCCTACTCGACATAGGGGACGCGTCGGGACGGAAAAAGACGATCCGGATAACGCGTCTGCATCTCGAGGAAGACGCCGGAAAGCTGGTTCACTCCGCTTCCGACGGCCGCCTTGCGGGAGCGATGGAGTCCTTCGTCGATTACAACCGGGGAGGCGTGCCCCTCGCCGAGGTCGTCTCCGAACCGGACCTCTCGTCCCCCGAAGAGGCGCGTCTCTACGTCGCCCGTCTCAGACAGCTCGTTCGATATCTCGGCGTCTCCGACGGCGACATGGAAAAGGGATCCCTCCGGGTGGACGCGAATATTTCCGTCAAGGTTTCGGACGGACGATGGGGAAACAGGGCCGAGATCAAGAATCTGAACAGCCTTCGCGCGCTTGAAAGAGCGCTCGAATATGAGTTCAGGCGTCAGTCGGATCTCCTTGCGTCCGGAGGGACGGTCGTTCAGGAAACGCGACACTGGAACGACGGCGAGGGGATCACGATCGGGATGCGGGGCAAGGAGGAGGCGCACGACTACCGCTACTTCCCCGACCCGGATCTGCCCCCGCTCGTCGTTTCTGCGGAAATGACGTCCCGATGCGCGGCCGCATTGCCGGAGCTTCCCTGGGAGAAGGAAGAACGACTCTCGAACGCATACACGCTTTCGGCGGACGATATCGCAGTGCTCTGCGAGCACAGGGATATCGCCGACTATTTCGATGCGGTCGTTCGGAACGGAGCCTCTCCCGTTCGCGCCGCAAACTGGGTGCGGACCGAAGTGCTCCGCACTCTCAACGAAACCGGACGCTCCGTCAAAGACTTCCCGGTCGCTCCGGAGAGCCTCGCGATGCTTCTCTCGCACATTGACGGAGGATCGCTTTCGACGACGGCGGCGCGGTCCGTGTTCGCGAAGATGGCGGAACGCCGGACATCCGTCGAATCGGCGCTGGCCGCGTGCGGCGTCAGCCTTGGAGGGGCGACCGGCGACCTTCTCGCTACGGTCATCCGTAAAATTGTCGAAGAAAACGGCGATGTCGTGAAGACCATTCGGGACGGGAACGATGCGAACGGAAAGAAACGAAAATTTCTCCAGGGACTCGTCATGAAGGAGGTCCGCGGACAGGCCGATCCGTCTTCCGTGGCTTCGGAACTGCAACGCGCCCTCGAATAATCGCGGATTTGTTGACGAACCGTTACGGGGTGCGTAAGATAATTCAGTTGGCTTTTTTTTCCGAGTCATTTCGGACGTGATGTTGGCGAACGTCAGTACACTTTGCGAGCGCCCGGCGATCCGCTTCTTCCATGTGCATATCAGCGACCGGGGAGCTTGTTTCCGTGTGTGTCGTTCTTCTGCATAAGATCACAGATCTTGAGGGAGGTAGTGGGGTATGGGAACACGTCAACCGGAAAATATTCGGAACCTCTCCGTCGTCGCCCACGGAGGCGCCGGAAAATCGTCTCTTCTCGAGGCGATGCTCTTCGATAACGGATCCATCTCCCGGATGGGAAAGATCGAGGATGGCAATACCGTTACCGACTTTACCCCCGAGGAGCAGAAACGACAGATTTCAATCAACACGTCCCTGGTTACCATGGAACGGCGGGGGACGAGCCTTTATATTCTGGACACGCCCGGCTTTGCCGACTTCATCGGAGAAATGCGTTCCGCCATGCGCGTTTCGGACGCCGCGCTCGTAGCGATCAGCAGTGTCAGCGGCATAGAGGTGCAAACCGACAAGGCGTGGGAATACGCACAGGATTTCAATCTGCCTGTCGCGTTCTACGTGAGCAAGATGGACCGCGAAAATGCTGATTTCGACAAGGTGCTCGCGCAGCTTCGGGAGGAATACAGCGACAAGGCGGTCGCAGCGTTTCTGCCCATCGGTCAGGAGGCGTCGTTCAAGGGAATCGTCGATCTGCTGCGCGAAAAAGCGTATGTTTTCGAGACGAACGGGAGCGGAAAGTTTACCGAAACGACGGTTCCCGACGACATGAAAGACGCCGCGGCGTCCGCGCGGGAACGTCTTGTCGAAGTCATCGTCGAAGCGGACGACGAACTGATGATGCGGTATCTCGACGGAGAGACGATTTCGCTCGAGGAATTGCTCCCCGCATACCGCAAGGCGTTCTCCATGCGCGGAATCCTCCCCGTCATACCGGGATCCGCCGTTCTGAACATCGGCGTCCAGCAGCTCATGGATTTCGTCATTGATGTCTTCCCGAGTCCGCTCGAGTCCTCTCCGAAAGCTGCGAAGAAGGGACACGAGGATGTGATGATCGCCCCGAACCCGAAGGATCCGTTTACGGCGTTGTGTTTCAAGGTCATGGTCGACCCTTACGTCGGCAAGCTCTCCTTCATCCGGGTCTTCTCCGGCACGCTTCCCGCCGAAGGCAATATCTTCAACGTGAACCGGGGAGAGGACGAACGCATCAGCTCCTTCCGCGCCGTGACCGGCAAGGAAGGCAAGGACATGAAGGAAATCACCGTAGGCGACATTATCGCGATCCCGAAGCTCCAGAGCACGCACGCCGGCGATACCCTCTCCCTGAAGGGATCGTCCGTCGTCTACCCGCCGATCCAGTTCCCGAAACCCGTCTATAGCCTCGCTGTCGTCGCCAAGAGCCGCGCGGACGAAGACAAGCTCGCCAATGCGATTCACAAGGTCCTCGAAGAGGACTCCAGTCTTTCGTTCGAAAAGAACCCGGAGACGGGAGACAGCGTCCTCTCCGGAATGGGGGACATGCACCTCGATATCGTCCTCTCGCGGATCAAGGAACGCTACGGCGTCGAGCTGGAAACGAAAACGCCCCAGGTTCCGTACCGGGAGACGATCCGGAAGGTCGCCGAGGCGCAGGGGAAGCACAAGAAGCAGACCGGCGGCCACGGACAGTACGGGGATGTTCACGTCCGGTTCAGCCCGCTCGAACGCGGAGCCGGTTTCGAGTTCAAGGACGAGGTCACCGGCGGAACCGTACCGAGACAGTTCATACCGGCGGTCGAAAAGGGATTGCGCGAGGCGTTGACGAAAGGGCCTCTGGCGAGTTTCCCGGTCGTCGATTTCAGCGCGGCGCTTTTTTACGGTTCCTACCACGACGTCGACAGCTCGGAAATGTCCTTCAAGCTCGCGGCGCGTCTCGCGTTCAAGAAGGGAATCATGGAGGCCAACCCGGTCCTGCTCGAACCGATCATGACGGTCGAGGTCAGCGTGCCGGAGGAGTACCTCGGAGATGTCATGGGCGACTTCAACAGCCGTCGCGGCCGGATTCTCGGCATCGACAGCAAGGGACACCTCCAGGTCGTGCGCGCGCAGGTTCCGCTCGCGGAGATGTTCCGCTATGCGATTATCCTGCGTTCGATGACCTCGGGACGAGGAACGTTCACGATGGCGTACGATCACTACGAAGACGTTCCGGCCGAAATTTCCAAAAAGGTCATCGCGGCCCACAAACAGGAGGACGAGGAAGAGTAGACCCTGTCTTCCGGCGACAAGCGACGAATGCGAAAGGGCCCGGGAAGCTGCAACGCTCCCGGGCCCTTTCGCGTCTATTTCGACGGGTTCTTTCTCCGGCGGGGCCCGGGGGGACATCCGGCGGTGCATCGCTCCCGGATGTAACAGTCGATCGCCTGCTCGACGCGTTTCGAGAACGCGACGGCCTCCACGACGGTGCGCGGCCCGGTGACCACGTCGCCCGACGCGAAGACGCCCTCCCGCGTCGTTCTGCCGCAGTCGTCGACGACGACGAGTCCCTTGTTGTTGATGTCGATTCCGGTTGTGTTCGAGACGATATTCGAGCGTGGCCCCTGGCTGATGCAGACGATGATGGTATCCGCATCGATGAAGACATGCCCGCCGGGTTCGCCGTCGGGATCCTTTTCAGCGCCTTCGGGACGCCGGAGTATTTCGCAGTCGATTCCCTTTTCGGTGATTTCGAGGGCCTTGCGGTAAAACTCGAATTTCACGCCGTCGATCCTGGCGTATTGAACTTCCTGATCGCGCGCGGGGATATCGTCCGGCCCCCTGTGATACATGATTCGGACGGAACGGGCCCCCTGACGGAGCGCCGTCCGGGCTGTATCCATCGCGCTGTTTCCCGCTCCGATCACGACGACGGACGCTCCGAGGTCGAAGGCGTCCGGAGAGCGCAGGAAATCGATCGCATAGGTGACGTTCCCGAGGCATTCGCCCTTGATGTTGAGCTTGTTCGGATTCCAGACGCCCGTTCCGATGAAGACGGCGTCAAATCCGTCCCGGAACAGCTCGTCCACCGTCACGATGCTGCCGATCAGGACGTTGGGGCGGATCTTGACGCCCATTTCCCGAAGGCGCGAACGCATCCGGTCCAGAATATCCTTCGGGAGGCGGAATGCCGGGATCCCGTAACGGAGGACGCCGCCTATGTCTTCATTCGCTTCGAAGATCGTGACGCCGTACCCTTTCAGTACGAGGAAAAACGCGAGCGACAATCCGGCGGGGCCGGAGCCGATGATGGCGACCCTGTGGTTATGGGCTTCCTCCCGTTGCGGATCGAGGACGTTCAGGTAATAGTCGGAGATGTAGTGTTCGATGTTGCCTATCTGGATCGGGCTCTGCTTCTTTGCCAGGATGCAATGCCCCTCGCAGACCTTTTCGTGCTGGCAGACCAGGGCGCAGATGGCGGAGAGAGGGTTGTTGCGAAAGAGCATCTCTCCCGATTCGTTGATGTTTCCATCGAGAAGGAGGCGAATCATCTTTGGGATTTCGGTTCCGACCGGACAGCCCTCTGTGCACGAAGGCTTGCGGCACTGGAGGCAGCGACGACATTCCTCGAGAATGTGAAAGTTCACTTCTTTCCCCTCCTTTAAATCAGTATCAGCGTCTCTTCTCCCCGTGGATTATACGGGAAGCGCGGCTCGGGCGCACGAAAAAGGGGACCCCCGCAATTCCGGGGCCCCCTCTTGGATGGCGTACGTTACGCCTTGACGAGGGCGTTCGCGTCGATATCGAGGCCGATCGCCCGGCCTGCGAGAGCGAGGATGCGACGAAGGCTTTTCGCCTGCGCCGGCGGAACGGGCCCGACGTGAAGGGCTGCGGTGCGCCCCGTGACGGTCGTATAGGTTCCTTCCTTTTCCGCCCACGCAAGCAGCGGCAGGGTGATGGAAACCCGTCCGATCTCCGGGAACGCGCGGGACGTCAGGACCACGACGTTCTTCGCGCGGGAGAGATCGCTCTCCGTCAGGCCGACGCAGGATGGGCAGACGCCCGCAAGAACGACGGTTTCGACGGAACCCTCCCTGACGCGCGCCAGAAGATCGGAAAGCCGGGTCGAGCCCAGTTCGAGCGCTATGGCTCCCTGCGTGTTCGCCTTGCCGAAGAGCAGCAGGAAGGGGTGGACTTTCAACACCTGGAGCAGGGATGCGATCGCCCGGGAGCAGGAGTTGCACGAGGCTGCCGTCCGTCCGACAAGCGTCGCCGGGCGTTTGCTTGCGACAATGGCGGCCGCGGCCGAATCGAATCGCGCTTTTTCAATTCCGGTCTTTTCTTCCATTGTTTCGGGTGCGAACGGGACGAGTTCCTCGGGCACGGCGGCGCCGGCGGCGCGAATCACCGCGACGGCGAGAGCCTTGACGGCCGCCCGCTCCATTCCCTCTTTCGGAACGAGGATGATGGAATCCCCCTTGTCGAGAATACCCGCAGTGCGGCCCACGTACACGACCCGAGCGCCGTTCTTTCTCGCTCCGCGCCGGATCCATGAAGTCAGGACAGGCTGCTCTTCGTCTGTGTTGGAGGCGAGGAGGACGTAGCAGTCGGCATTGTAGAGATCGTCGTAGCCGGCGCCGGCCCCCTTCAGAGCGGGAGCGTTGACGATATGTTCGATGCCGGGCCGGAAATCATCCGCATCGGTGACGGCGACCGGGGATCCGGAAGCGAAGCGCTTCAGGGCCGCCATCTCTTCGTTCGTCAGTCCGGCGCTTGAGAAGAAAGCGGTCTTCTCTTTGGGCGTTTCTTTCAGGATCGACGAGAATGCGTCGACGGCATCGCCCCAGGAGGCGTCGGAGCCGCGAAGTCTGGGGGCGGAAAGGCGATCCGTCGTGATATCGTCGAAGCCGTACCGGCCCTTGACGCAGCAATGGCCGCGTGTCGGCGAGAGCGTGTCCCCGAGGTCCGTAGTGATCCGGACGATGCGGTCGCGCGCCTGGTCGAGGTTGATGTCGAGTGTGCAGCCCAGAGAGCACTTCGCGCACGTGGTCTTCTCGATGATCGGGATATCGAGGTGCGGTTTTCGCTCGACGCGTTTTTCCATAAGGGCGCCGACAGGGCAGACCTGCGTGCACAAGCCGCAATAGGTGCAGTCCGAGTCGTCGATCGCCTTGAAGAACTGCGGGGTCAGGACGGATTCGAGGCCGCGTTTCGCGAAGTCGATCGCGTGGAAGCCCGCGATTTCGTCACAGGCGCGAACGCAGCGGCCGCAGAGGATGCACTTGTCCATGTTCCTGACATAGTGCGCGTTTGCGTCTTCGAATTTCTTGACGTGCGCTCCGGCGACCCGTTCGGGGCGGACCTCATAGTCGGTCGCGTACTTGCGGAGCTTGCACTCGAAGACATCCGCGCAGGCGCACTCCATGCACCGTTTCGAATCCCGGAGAACCTGCTCTTCGGAAAGCCCTGCGTTGTATTCGTCGAACGGTTTCGAGAGGCGAACGGACGCTTCGACCTCATGAACGTGCTCGCGAGGCTGCTTCTCGCGGTCCGCAAAATCCGCGGGGCCGAGATCGTTTCGCACGATGTCGTAGAAGAACGGCTTCTTCGCGACGCCGGTCGTGAGGTACGCGTGGATGGAATCCGCGGCCCAATGTCCGTTCCCGATCGCCTGGATCGCGATCTTGGGACCGGTCTGCTGGTCGCCGCACACGAAGACTCCTGAAAGCGGCGTCGCATAGTTGTCGTCCGCCTTCATTTTCCGGCCGTCCTGGATGTCCTTCGGAAGTCCCGTGAAGTCGATCCCCTGGCCGATCGCCGCGATGACCATATCGACGTCGAGCGTGAATTGCTCTCCGGTCGGGACCGGGCTCCGGCGTCCCGAAGCGTCGGGGGCGCCGAGTTCCATGCGCTCGCAGACCAGACGTTCGACCTTGCCGTTCCCCTCGACCGCGACAGGGGCGGCAAGGAAGAGGAATTCGACGCCTTCCTGCACGGCCTCTTCGATCTCGAGCTTTTCGGCGGGCATCTCCTCCCGCGTGCGCCGATAGACGATGTAGACCTTTTCCGCTCCGGAGCGCACGGCGCAGCGGCAGGCGTCCATGGCGGTATTCCCGCCCCCGATGACGGCGACTCTT
>CALMZW010000267.1 GCA_937870605.1 uncultured Synergistaceae bacterium | reverse complement strand
CCGAAAGCAGCGCCGGATAGACCCGAATATCTTTTTTCGCGCTCATCTCCATCACTCCCGTTCGACAGACAAAACTATTTCAGCCCCGCCTGCGCCATGATGTTCCTGAAAGTCCCTTCCGGGACGTCCTTCTGAGGGTGCTTTACCGTGACCTTGCCCCTTTTTTCGTTATGCTTGAAGTGATGGTGGCTTCCCTCGCTCCTGATCCGGTACCAGCCGTCCTCTTCGAGCATTTTGATGATGTCTCTGGAGCTGTAGTGCTTTCCAATGGCCCTCACCCCCCAGCAAACGGAGTGTAATGCGCATTATTATGCGCGTCAAGGGGCGCAGGTTGTGAAAATGAAGGAGAAATTCGGGACGTGGTGTTCCGGAAATTCTCGGACAATTCGCAGCTGCGGCGTAATCGCGGGACGGTGTACGTGCTTCCGTCGAATCCGGCAGACGGTTATTATGGCGAGGCGGTTGAGCCATTTGGGAATCGTGACGTTCTTGCTGACGGACTTGTTGGAGTCCTCGCCGCGGAGGATGTCCGGACGGACATCTGTCAGGAGAGTGCAATGGAGTCGGAAGAAGGCTTTTTTCCCCTCGTGGTCAGCTCAAGCCCAAGCGCCCGGGCAACAGCGAGCGTCGTCTTCAGCGTCGGGTTTCCGCGTTCGCTGAAGGAGCGGTAGAGCTGTTCTCTCGAAAGCCCGGTTTCCTTCGCGATCCTGCTTATTCCCTTGGCCCGGGCGACAACGCCGAGCGCCTTGGCGATGTATGAGGCGTCCCCGGTCTCGAAAGCGTCCGTAACGAACGCCTCGATGGCTTCGGGTGAATCGAGCGCATCGGCCGGATCGTATTCATACGTTCGTTCGATCATCGCGTCGTGTCTCCCTTCAGTTCTTTCATCAGTCGCCTGGCCGTTTCGATATCGTTCTGTTGTTGCCTCTTCGTCCCTCCGCAAAGGAGAATGATGATCCGATCTCCTTCGTTCGCGTAATAGAGCCGGTATCCCGGACCGATATGGATACGCAGCTCGAAAACGCTTTCACCGACTGACGACACATCCCCGGCCAAGCCGTTGGCGAGTCGAAAAATCCGAGCCGCGATAGTCGCTCGAACCACCTTGTCCTTCAGATTTCTTTCCCAGGACCGGTACGTTTCCGTCTGCCGGATCGTTTTCATGGCGCTATCGTAGTTTATAGATTACAGACGCGCAAGAGAGATGTAAAGCCTGGAAAAATCGTTTGGATACGGACCGCGTTGCTTCCGGGCATGAAAACGCCCCCCTTTCCTTTTCGGAATATCCGCCCCCTGAATGTTCCGGAACAGGGATGAATTCATGTCACCTGTACGGAACGACTTCCGCACAGCGTACGTTCCCGCACGTCGCACGCGCGGGTTGTGAAAACGACCGCTTCGGCTATAATCGAACCGGAACAATCACGTTCGTCACG
>CALMZW010000266.1 GCA_937870605.1 uncultured Synergistaceae bacterium | reverse complement strand
GCTCGCGGCGTCTTCAAACGCGCCTGGCGCCGTTGACTATCTTGTCCTGCACCAGGCGAACAGGTTCATGATCCGGCAGATAGCCAAAAAACTCGGCTTTCCTCCGGAAAAGGTTCCCGTCAGCATCCACAAATACGGGAACTCAAGTTCGGCGACGATTCCCGTCACGCTATGTTCGGAACTTCACAGAACGCTTGAGCAGGAGGAGAAGAATTACGTTCTCTCCGGCTTCGGAGCCGGACTCTCGATCGCGTCGGTCTCCCTGACGATGGGCCCCTGCGTCTGTCCGGGGGTGGTCGAATATGTGGAATGACGGCTGGATCGTTATCGCGGGAGCATCGCGGGGAATCGGCCGGGCGGTTGCGCATAGGCTCTCGTGCGACGACGTGCGCGTCGTCCTCTCGGCCCGTGACGAAAAGGCGCTCGAAGAGGTCGCCGCGTTGTATCCCCCAGAGCGGCAGCGGACGATTCCGTGGGACTTCTCGGTTCCGGAGTCGCTCGAAGAGTATGCAAAACTGGTCGCCGAAAAGGCAGGGCCAGTCTCCGGAATGGTCTATTGCGCCGGAAAACAGAAGACGCTCCCGGTCAACCTTTCGAAACCGGCCGTCGCACGGGATATTTTCGATCTCAACACATTTTCGGCCATCGAACTCGTTCGGGTTCTCTCGAAAAAGAACCTGCTTCACGCCGGCGGAGCTTCGTATATCCTCCTCTCTTCCCTCTCGGCTCACGAGGGCGCCCTGGGAAAAGCCCTGTACGCAGCAAGCAAAGCCGCCTTGGAAGGCTTCATCCCCGCGGCGGCGGCGGAGCTGGCGCAAAAGCGCATCCGACTCAACGCGCTCGTTCTCGGCGTCGTCCGGACCGATATGTCCCTCGAATTCATGGACAAGATGACCGCCGAACAGCGAACCCTTATGGAAGCCGGATATCCGCTCGGACTCGGAGCCCCGGGAGATGTCGCATCCTTCATCCGGTACCTTCTTTCGGACGAATCCCGCTGGATCACAGGTCAGCCGTTCGTTCTCGACGGAGGACGCTCCGTGAGGGGGGTCTGACCGTGCGCGATCTCGTCGTGTACGGCGCAGGAGGCCTTGGTCGCGAGGTGCTCCGGATCGCGGAGGACATCAATGCGACGCGGAGTCCTTCGGAACGCAGCAACATCCTTGGATTCTTCGACGACGGCATTCCCGAAGGAACGCTCTTCGGACGCTATCCCGTCCTGGGCGGACTTCCCCGGCTGCAATCCTGGGAAACGCCCCTTGACGTGGCGTTCGGCATCGCGTCGCCCGAAATCAAGAGACGGCTCGTTTGCGCCCTGTCGGCCAACGCGAACCTCTCCTACCCCGTTTTGCGCCACCCGCTGTCGAGCATCGCATCGGACGCGACGCTCTCGCAGGGGTGCGTCATCGCTCAATTTGCAATCGTATCGCTCGATTCTCGCCTAGCCTCGTTCGTCTTCCTGAACACGGGCGCGCAGGTTGGGCATGACTGTCGGATCGGAAAGTTCGTCTCCATCATGCCGAGCGTCAACGTTTCGGGCAACGTTGTTATCGGCGACGAGGCGTTCATCGGCGTCAAGGCGACAATCCTTCAAGGACTTTCCGTCGGTGAAGGCGCGACGGTCGGAGCCGCCGGCCTCGTTGTTTCCGACGTTCCGGCCGGTTGCACCGTTCTCGGAAACCCGGCGCGCATCGTCAAGCGGCGGGAAATGCCGGAAAACCCGGAGAAATAGCACCCACAGGAGACTCTTCATGAAGACAGCCATTCTCTCAAACGTCACGATCGAAAGCCTCGCATCCAGATATATTTCCGAAACCGGAGACGACCTCTTCGTTTCTCGCGGATACAACACATGGATGCAGGAACTCGTCGCTCCGTCTTCGGATCTCTACGCCTTCGCCCCCGCGATCGTGTTCGTTCTCCTCGACGGACAGGAACTCATCCCCGATGCCTGGAGCGAGACGGAAGCGTTTTCCGGACTCGACTCCATGCTCGCAGCCCTTGCCGCGGCGGTCCGGGCGCATTCCGACATATCGTTCGTCGTTTCCACCCTCGACATTCCGCGGCGGTCGCTTGCGCCGCTGGCTTCTCCCCGCATCGAGGAAGCGCTTCAGGCGCGCTGGCGCGAAGGGCTCGACGAAGAGGGAATCGCCGTTCTCGATCTCTCGGATATCGTCGCGACGCTGGGCCGGGCGCACTGCTACAGTCCGAAGATGTGGTATCTGGGAGGGCTCCGTTTTTCGAACACCGGAGAAAAGGCGATCGTACGCGAACTGCGCCGGATTCGAAACGCGTTCGCCGGATTGCGAAAGAAGCTTCTCGCGCTCGACCTCGACAACACGCTGTGGGGCGGCGTCGTCGGAGAGGATGGCGTCGGAGGACTGGACCTTGCGCCGACCGGAACCGGATCGCGCTTTTACGACTTTCAGAAGCGGATCAAGGAACTGGCGGATATGGGCGTCCTGATCGCAGTCGTGTCGAAGAACAATCCCCAGGACGCGCTCGACGCCATCCGGAGTCATCCCCACATGCCGCTTCGCGAAAGCGATTTCGTCGCCATGAAAATCAACTGGCTGCCAAAGCCGGAGAACCTGAAAGAACTAGCCGAAACCCTAAACATCGGTCTCGATTCGTTCGTGTTCCTCGACGACAGCCCCATCGAACGAGAGGCGGTCCGTGCGTCGCTTCCGGAGGTCGCGGTTCCGGACTTCCCGGCCGACACGGGCACGCTCGAATCGTTCATCGCCGAACTGAGCCGGGAATATTTCCTGCTCCCGCGCGCGACCCGCGAGGATGCGGAAAAGACGGCGATGTACCGGCGCGAAGCGAAGCGGGAGGACGAGAAATCGCGGTTCGACT
>CALMZW010000265.1 GCA_937870605.1 uncultured Synergistaceae bacterium | reverse complement strand
ACTGGGACTGGATCCGGCGGCAGGGGGACGCCCTCGTCGTCGTCACGCTCGAACAACCTCCGGAGCCCACGCTCACGATGATCGCCGAGGCCGGAATCGTGAGCGGGAAGGGGGCCAACGACGCGGGGCTCGGCGTCTGCTTCAACGCGCTGAGCACCGGCCGGGGCAGGCCGGGCGTGCCGGTGCACATCCTGCTGCGCGGGATTCTGGATTGCCGCACGCTCTCCGATGCGGTCCAGACCGTCGCGCTTGCGGATCGGGCAAGCTCGGCGAATTTCCTCCTCGCGACGTCCGAAGGGGAGATCATCGACATCGAGGCGTGCCCCGAGGACTTCTGGGTGTTCTACGCGGAGCGCGGATATCTGGCGCACACAAACCACTTCACGGCGCCGAACCTGCTCTGCCGCGTGCCGGACAAAGGGAAGACGATCCTGCCCGACACGTTCCAGCGGCTCGGCCGCATCGACGCGCTCCTGTCGGCGAGCGATGGCTGCGTCGACTTCGACCGCTGCGCGGAACTCCTCTCCGACCACGCGAACTATCCCGATTCGATCTGCCGCCACGAGGATCCCCGCGACCCCGCCGGGAAGCGGCTCGCTTCCGTGTACGCGACGGTCATGGACCTGACGGACGGCGTCGTCTGGTTCAGCGACTCCAACCCCTGCAAGCGCGCGTTTTCGCCCTTCGCCGCAAGAGCCGGAGGCGCGGCGCCGGAACGGGAGGAATAATCGTCTACTTCTTCGCGGGCCGCACGGACAGGGACCACTCGGGCCCGGACGACACGTCGTGCTCTTCGGAGAAGCTGTCCATGTTGAGGGCGAGCGACAGGTTCATCATTGCGTTGAGATAGAGCAGCGGCTCCCCTTCGGGGACGTCGCCGAACGTGTTGACGTACGGGATGACGCCCCGGAAGACCTCCTGCCCGTCTTTGAAGATCGTCACCTCGAACCGGTCCCCGACCTTGGGCTTCAACGTGTCGAACAGCGGTTTGCCGATGTTGCTCCACACGTTGCCGTACTTGATGTCGAGCACGGGGATGTTGCCCCGCAGCGCGCCGTTCGTCGCCTCGGCCTTCTGGTGGGAAATCCGGATGACCGCTCCCTTGAAAACGGGCCCGACATCCGCGAACGAAATCAGGCCTGCGGCCAGTTTCGCCCCGACGCAGACGTACAGGTCCCGCCCGAAGAAGGTGTACGACTCCTCGGACCCCGCCCGGCGATGCTTCGTCTCGTCGATGAGCCGCACCTCGTCGAGGCCGGTGCTTTCTTCGATGAAGGTCAGCGTCCCGTTGTCCGGCGTGACGACGAACTGTCCGCCTTTCGTTCGGGCGACGACGGAACGCCGGTCGGTTCCGACGCCCGGATCGACGACCGAGACGAAAACGGTCCCCGCGGGCCAGAACGGCATGGTCTGCCGCAACCGGTACGCCGCGTCCCAGACGGAGTATTCGGGGATGTCGTGCGTCAGGTCGAACATGGCAAGCCCCGCGTCGACGCCGAAGGCCACGCCCTTCATGGACGCCACGGCCCCGTCCCTGAGGCCGAAATCCGTCTGGAAGACCAGCGCCGACTTCGCTCCCGCCGTCGCCGAACAGGCGAGGAGAAACACGAAAAACACCGCGATGCAGAACGAACGCCTTTTCATTACGAACATCCTCCCGATATGTCGATCTCGCCGCCGCGTTCGGACGACGCGCATGTATCCCCGACGCCCGGCGCAACGGCCCCGCCGGAACAGC
>CALMZW010000264.1 GCA_937870605.1 uncultured Synergistaceae bacterium | reverse complement strand
GAGGGGTAGATGATGTTCCACTTCCTGTTCGAGGCCATTTACGGCATTCTTCACAGTACGACATGGATCGCCCCGCTCGCGGCCTTCGCGTGGGGCGTGCTGAGCATTCTCCTGAGCCCCTGCAACCTGATGACGATCCCGCTCGTCGTCGGATACATCGAGAACGACGAGGACCCGACGACGAAACGCGCCTTTTTCGCATCGCTCGCGTTTTCTTCGGGGATCTTCGTGAACCTCGCAGTCGTCGGAATGGTTCTGACGTCGAGCGGCATTCTCATGACCGATGTCGGAAAGGTGACGAACTACCTTGTCGCCGTCGTGTTCATCGCAATCGGCCTCCATCTCGCGGGCGTCATCCGTATTCCGTGGTTCTTCGGGAGAGGCCTGTCGGTCGGCGCCGCGGGCGGAATGAAGGGCGCGCTGCTGCTGGGGCTCTTCTCCGGACTCGCGCTCGGCCCGTGCAGCTTCGCGTACGTCGCGCCGCTGCTCGCGCTCACGATGAAGACCGCAGCGTCCAACCTCCCGCTCGCGCTTGCACTCGTTCTTCTGTACGCTCTCGGACATTGCTCCGTCATCCTGGCCGCCGGGACATTCACGTCCGTCGTATCGCGGTATCTTCGCTGGGGAGAATCCGATCATCTGAACGTTGTGAACCGGATACTCGGGGGCGTCATCATTCTCATCGGGCTCTATTTCATTTATTCCGCTCCCCGGTAAGAACGATGGATTCGCTGCTGCACACGCTGAAAGCGCTTTCGGACAGGACCAGGCTCCGGATTCTGCTTCTGCTCCGCGGACGGGAACTCTGCGTCGGACAAATCATGGCCGCGCTCGAACTCAGCCCGTCGACCGTCTCGAAGCATGTGGCGGTGCTGAAAGCCGTCGGCCTCGTGAGCGACCGCAAGAGCGGAAAGTGGGTCTATTGTTCGCTTTCTTCGCCGGTCCCCGGTGAGGAGAAAGAAACACTGTTTTCGCTCATCGCCCGAGAGCTTTCGGATTCGCAGGAAATTCTCTCTGACCGCAAGCGCCTCGAGAAGGTTCTCGCCATCCCGCCGGAGACGCTGTGTGAGATCTTCCGGTCGCATCCCCGCATTCGCCCGATCGGTTCCACCCAATCCGTTCTTTCTGTATAATGTTGGAAAATTCGCATCCGAATCTCAGGGAGGGAACGCTATGAACGCTCTATACGTCATTCTCGGAATTCTCGTCGTCGTGGTTCTGTGGGGAATATCGATATACAACGGTCTCGTCCGTCTGTTCAACCTGAAAGACGAGGCGTGGAGCGGCATCGACGTTCAGCTCAAACGCCGCGTCGATCTGATCCCGAATCTTGTGGAAACGGTCAAGGGATACGCCTCGCATGAAAAGGAAGTCTTCCTGAAAGTGACCGAGGCCCGTTCCGCAGTCATGCATTCGACATCCGTACAGGACAGAGTCCAGTCGGAGAATGCGCTCACGCAATCGCTGCGATCACTCTTCGCCGTCGCGGAGAACTACCCGGAACTCAAGGCGAACGAGAACTTTCTCGACCTCCAGAAACAGCTCGCCGCCGTCGAGGACGATATCCAGATGTCTCGACGATACTATAACGGCGCCGCGCGCGAGTTCAACGTGGGCATCGAGAAGTTTCCGAACATCCTCGTCGCCCGAAACCTCGGCTACCAGAAGGCGCCGTACTTCGAAGCCGAAGAGCAGGATCGCGTCGTTCCCAAGGTCAGCTTCTGAGCTGACCGGATGGGGGCCATTTTCCGTGAGACGCACATTCACAGGGATCATTGCCGCACTCGCGGCAATGATCCCATTGTTTTTCGCAACCGTCGCTCCGGCGGAAGAACGCATTCTCGAGTACCGCTCCCGAGTCGCCATCGCGCAGGACTCCGTCATGACGGTTCGCGAGGATATTACGGTCACGGTCGAGCACCGGAATATCCTTCGCGGCATTTATCGCGACTATCCGACGGACTACAAGGATGCGGCGGGGCGAGCCGTCCGTGTGGGCTTCCGCGTCACGGAAGCCCTGCTCGACGGCGCATCCGTTCCATGGAAGACCGAGAAACACGGCAACGGGACGCGCGTCTACGTCGGCGATTCCGGATCCCGCGCGCCGAAAGGAAAACACACCTACTCCCTGACCTACGAGACGACGAAACAGCTGGGCTTTTTCGAGGATCACGACGAACTTTACTGGAACGTGACGGGCAACGGATGGGCCTTCCCGATCGACCGAGTCCGCTTCTCCCTCTCCCTGCCGGGAGACCCGGATACGAAGCGACTTGCGACGGACTTCTATACCGGATTCGCCGGAGAACGCGGAAAAGAGGCGCGCGTCACCTCCGAAGGAGACATCGTCACGACCGGAGTGCTTTCCCCGGGAGAGGGGCTGACGATTTTCGTCAGTTGGCCGAAAGGGATCGTCCGACAACCGTCGCCGGCCGATACTCCCGTCGAAACATTTTTCCGGGATCACGCCTTTTTCCTGTTCGCTACTGTCCTCGTCTGCATGTTCCTCTACTATCCGGCGATCTGGTGGTTCCGGGGACGCGATCCCGTCATGCCGCCGTTCATTCCCATCTTCAGGGCTCCCGAGGGAGTCGACCCCGGGTTCATGCGCTATATCCGGGACATGTCCTTCGACTCGAATGCCCTGGCGGCATCGGTTCTCGATCTCGCTGTCAAGGGCGCGATCACGATAGAAGAGGTCGGTTTCGGGAACGAGCCCAACGGACGTGAAACCGCGCAACCGGGCGGCGGATTCACGAAGGGACTCGCTTCCGTTCTCTCCGTCTTCACCGGCCGAAAGTTCCGGCTTGTTCGCGGTTCAAAAGATGCCGGCGACACCCTGTCACCGGAAGAACAGTCCCTCCTCCGGTCCCTGCTCCCGACACACCGGAACAGTCTGATTCTGGAGCAGGAGAATCACGGAATCCTGGAGAGCGCCATTTCTTCCGTCAAAAAGAAATACGCTGCGAAAGGGAAGCCGCTCTTCGCGAAAAATATCGGTTTCTGGATCACCGGGTTCTGCTTCCTTCCCGTGTCCATCGCCGCGCTCTTTCTTGGAGGCTACGAGGACCTGGCTCTCATGGCGTCCGTTTCGGCGGTGTCCGTATCCGTCCTCTTCGTCGCCGCAATAGTCCTCGGGCGAGCCATCCGGAACATGTGGTCACGGGGGACCGTCGGAGGAAAGGTCAAGGCCTTTATCGTCGCAGCCGTACTCGGACTGTCCGGTCTTTTGGCCATCGTCATCCCGATGGCGCTGTTCATGGAAGAGAACGCCCCCGTCATGTTGGGAATAACCGCGGCGATCGTCGGGGTCTTCGTTTTCAAAAAGCTGTTGACGATACGCTCGGAAGAGGGCGTGCGCGTCTTCGCCCAAACCGAGGGGCTCCGGATGTTCATTGAAACGTCCGAGCGGGAGCGACTCCAGATGCTCAATCCCCCCGAGGACACCCCCGAACTCTTTGAAACGCTCCTGCCCTATGCGCTGGCTCTGGGCGCGGCCCGGACCTGGGCGAATCGCTTTGCGGACGTTCTGGAGCGCGCCGGATACGCGCCTTCATGGTACTCCGGATCGATGCCCGCGGGCGCTTTCAACGCGGGGTTCGCATCCTCCTTTGCATCCGATTTTTCGGGATCCATCGCGTCGTCTTCGACAGCTCCGGGCTCCTCTTCGGGAAGCGGAGGGTCTTCCGGCGGTGGAGGCGGTGGTGGTGGAGGCGGCGGCTGGTAGACGGGACCTCGCAACGGGAGGAACGAGCCGTCGCCATCACACCGTGCATGATTCGTGACGAAAAAAAAGAAAGAACCCCTCAAAAGCCTGCGGTGCGAGGGGTTCTTTCATAGAAAAAACATACTTTTCGTGTTTCTGTTGCTCTGGTACACATCTACGCCTGGTTCCAAACAACGTGCTTTCTTCGTTCCGTTTCTGATGCGTGAATACAGATTTACACCTGATTTCTGCAGCTATTGCGATAATTTTCTACTTCCCGGGGCGCAACATCCGCCCCTCCCGTTACTGCCGCAAACGAAACTCAGATCTCCGAGTGGAGATTCGTACGGACCGCGCCAATGGTCCGTTTGGCACACCTATTGAGTTGTAATTCCATGAGGTTTGATCAGCCGCATTCGTTTCATTCCCGCAGATCCCCCCTCCAGTTCGGGCTTGTTGCCCGTTTTTACGGTTTGAATTATACACCTGTTCTGTGAATTCCGCAAGAAGCCCGGAAGATCACGGCGCATCGTTCCCGTCCGTCTCCGAACCAAAGTCCAGACGCCCCTGCAGAACCGAAGGGTCATGACAGGTCTCCCCAAGAAGACAGCGCATTGTCGAGGCGTTCCGGACGGCATAATCGCGAAAACAGTTGTTGAACATCACGAAAACCTGCTCCGTCTTCCCGGCCAGGTCTCTCACACTTTCGCTCCACCCGGAGAGTTCATTCACATCGTACGCGTACCGGAATTTCTCGGACACAGGAACCGATGTCTTTTGCCACGCGGCCCGGTTTCGTCCGTGAAAACGAATGACCGCGCCCCATCGCGATGTGACATGGATCTGAGGCGGAACCGTCCATCGGAGCTGCGGTTCGTCCACAATGACGTACGCAAGGTTCCCGTCACGCAATGTTCCGAGAAAACGGTCGGCGGCTCCGGGTTCCAGCCAGGAACGATGACGCACTTCAAACGCGGCGCGGAATGGCCGCGTCACCTCCGCAACCCTTCTTACGTAGCCCAATGCCTGTTCCGAGTACTTCATCCCAGGGGGAATCTGAAAAAGGAGGTAGCCCATCCGGCCGGCCTGATGCAGCGGTTCGAGAAGGCGCGTGAACATCTCCCACGCTTCCGCGCGGACGTCCTTCGGCACATCGTTGAGCGTCACACTATCCGATTCCGTTTCCAGGATTTTCGAACGGAATTTTTCCGGAATTGAGGCTCGGGGAACATCGTGGTACGTAAAGAGGCCCCAGACTTTCACGTTGAAAAGAAATCCGGGCGGGGTGCGGGCAATCCAGCGAA
>CALMZW010000263.1 GCA_937870605.1 uncultured Synergistaceae bacterium | reverse complement strand
GGGGAAACGCCGACGTGGCGCAGCTCTACAGCCCCTTTCACCCGGCGGTTCTGCGCTTGATCGCGTCCGTCGCGAAAGCAGCCGCACACAGCGGGATCCCCGCCGGAATCTGCGGCGAAAGGGCGGGAGACCCGCTCGCGACGCCGCTGCTTCTGGGCCTCGGCGTGCGCGAGCTGTCGATGTCGCCGTCCCGGATCCCGCTCATCCGAAGGACGATCCGGGCGATGGACGCAGCGGATTGCGCGCTTCTGGCCGAGCGCGTGCTCGCCATGAGAAGCCGGGCGGAGGTCATCGCGGAACTGAAGAAGGCAATGGAGTGACCGGACCGTTATTTTTCGCATGCTTCCGCTCCCGTGGATGATCGCGGCCCCGCAACCGACGAACACAAAAAAAGCCCCACGCCGGGAAACCGGCGTGGGGCGGAAACTGCGATGAATCAGCCCCTCGGGACCAGTCCGATGGCGGCGAGCACTTCGTCCATCGTCTGCTTCGCGACGACCTTCGCCTTTTCGGCGCCGTGCAGAACGATCTCCCGCAGCGCGGCGTCGTTCTTCTCGTAATACGCCCGTTTCTCCCACGCGGGTTCGAGGATCCGGACGACGTGCGCGAGCAGCGCCTTCTTGCAGTCGATGCACCCGATGGACGCCTTCCGGCACCCCTCGGCCAGCTCCGCCTTCTGGGAATCGTCACCGTTGAAGACCTTCTGGACATCCCAGACCGGACACTTCTCGGGGCTGCCCGGATCGGACTTCCGGATCCGCGCCGGATCGGTGATCATCGTGCTGAGCTTGCTCCACAGGATCTCCTTCGTGTCGGAGATGTTGATGGAGTTGTTGTAGGACTTGCTCATCTTCCTGCCGTCCGTTCCGGGAACCTTCGGGGTCGGCGTCAGCATGATGTCCGGCTCGGGAAAGACCGGGCCGTAGAAGTTGTTGAAACGCCGCGCGATCTCGCGCGTGATCTCCAGGTGCGCGCTCTGGTCCTCGCCCACCGGGACCTTCGTCGATTTGTACAGCAGGATGTCACCCGCCATCAGGACCGGGTACCCGAGGAACGCATACGTCGACAGGTCCTTGTTCTGGATGTTCAGGATCTGCTCTTTGTACGTCGGACACCGCTCGAGCCATCCGAGCGGCGTAATCATCGACAGCGCCAGATGGATCTCCGTGTGCTGCGGGACGTGCGACTGAAGGAAGATCGTGCTCTTCTCCGGATCGAGCCCCACGGAGAGCCAGTCGAGCAACACCTCCCGGCAGTTGTCGCGGAGTTTGCTCATGTCGCCGTAGTCGGACATCATGGCGTGCCAGTCCACGATGCCGTAGAAACACTCATAGGCGCTGTCGTTCTGGAGTTTGATCCAGTTGGTCAGCGCACCCGCCATGTGTCCCAGATGGAGCTTGCCCGTCGGCCGCATGCCGCTGAAGATACGGTATTTCACGATTCCAACCCCTTTATGTCAATTGATGGAACTCAATACGCCTTTGCGAAGATCGCAAGCCGGGCGTTGTCCTGTCCCGTGAGGAAGCAGCGGCCGCGGCTTTCGTCCGCCAGGGGGAAGCAGCGGGGCGTCGCTCCGGTCTCTTCCTTGATGCGTTTTTCGTCCTCGACGCTCCCGGCGAAGTAGGCTTCCACGAATCCGCCGCGTTCTTCGAGGAGCGCCCGGAATTCGTCCCAGGAGGAAGCGCGAGCCGTATTCGCAAGCCGGAAGGCCTTCGCGCGCGCATGCATCTCGTGCTGTATCCGGTCGAGCAATTCCGGAACGACCTTCGGGACCGACTCGAACGGGATGTCTCCCTTTTCGCCCGTATCGCGCCGGACGAAGCGCACGGTTCCCTTCGCGAAGTCCTTTTCCCCGAGTTCGAGCCGCAGCGGAACGCCGCGCTGGAGGTGGAAGAAGAACCGGTCGGCCGGACGCATGTGAAACTGCCGGTCGAGCACTACCGATGTGCCGCCAAGGACTTTTTTCAGGTCTCCCGCGATCGCTTCGGCTTTCGGAAGGAGGCGTTCCGAGAGCGCGGCCTCGTCGGTTCCGATCGGAAGCAGCACCGTCTTGACCGGCGCGATGCGCGGCGGCAGGATCAGCCCGTCGTCGTCGGAATGCGTCATGATGACCGCGCCGATCAGGCGAGTGGAGACGCCCCAGCTCGTGGTCCAGGCGTATTCGAGGTTTCCCTCCTGGTTCTGGAACTGGATATTGAACGCCCGCGCGAAATTCTGCCCCAGGAAGTGGCTCGTGCCCGCCTGAAGCGCCTTTTTGTCGCCCACCATGGTTTCGCAGGTGTAGGTGTTCGCGGCGCCGGGGAAGCGTTCCCCCGCCGTCTTCTCCCCCTCGACGACCGGCAGCGCCAGACAGTCTTCCATGATGCGCCGGTAGACTTCGAGCATCCGGAGCGTCTCTTCGAGCGCTTCCGCCTCGGTCGAATGGGCCGTATGCCCCTCCTGCCAGAGGAATTCGGACGTTCGCAGGAACAGCCGCGGCCGTTTCTCCCACCGCATGACGTTCGCCCACTGGTTGATCAGGATCGGCAGATCCCGCCAGGACTGGATCCACTTGCTGTACATATGGCCGATCACCGTCTCGGAGGTCGGACGGATGACCAGCGGCTCTTCGAGTTCCTCGCCCCCCGCGTGCGTCACGACGGCGCACTCGGGAGCGAACCCCTCGACGTGCTCCGCCTCCTTTTCGAGGAAGGAGTTCGGAATCAGGAGCGGGAAGTAGGCGTTGACGTGTCCCGTTTCCTTGAACGCATCGTCGAAGTACCGCTGGATCGCCTCCCAGACGGCATACCCGGTCGGACGGATGACCATGCATCCCCGAACCGGAGCGTAATCCGCAAGTTCCGCAACTTTGATGACATCGAGGTACCATTCGGAGAAATCCGCGCTTCGTGGTGTGATATTTCTCGCCATGCCAATCCTTCCCGCCCGCGCTGCGCCGGGCACGGCCGGAAATAGCCGCCCCCGGCCGGGGCTGGTTTTGTCGGATCGGAGAACCTACGGGAGCGGAA
>CALMZW010000262.1 GCA_937870605.1 uncultured Synergistaceae bacterium | reverse complement strand
GAGCGCGAATACCCGTCCGCATAGCCGACCGGCAGGACCGCGATGCGTTCGTTCCCGCGCGTCATGTATCGCAGGCCGTATCCGACGCCGCTACGTTCGGGCAGTTCACGGCCGACGGCGATCGCCGTCTTGACCTCGAAGGTCGGCTTCAGTTCGATCGGACGGACGCATTCGCCCGACGGCCACATTCCGTACAGGATGACCCCCGGCCGAACCGCGTCGAGGTATCTGTCCGGCATGTTCTTCGACGTCAGTATCCCGGCGCTGTTGCATACGTGCCGGATCGGGATGCGCGCGCCCTTCGCCTCGAAGGAGGCGAGCGCCTGATGATAGCGTTTATACTGGCTTGCAGTGTACTCGAGCCGGGACTCATCGGCCGTCGCGAAGTGCGTGAACAGTCCTTCGATGCGGATCCCGGGAAGCGCCAGCAGTTCATCGGCGACGGACGGAATTTCTTCCGGAAGAAAGCCGATCCGCCCCATTCCCGTATCGACCTTGACGTGGATTATCGCGTTCTTCCCCTGGGATACGGCGGCCGCACTCAAAGCCCGGGCGAAAACGACATCGGTACAGGCGGCGGTGATATCGCGCCGGACATACTCATCCGCGACGTCATACGGCGACGACCCCAGGACGAGAACCGGCTCACCGATCCCGGCATCCCGCAGTTCGATCGCCTCATCGGGCGTCGCGACGGCGAAACGCCCGCATCCCGCCTCGAGAAGCGCCCGCGCGACCCGAACGGCTCCATGACCGTACGCATCCGCCTTGATTACGGCGAATAGCTGCGGCTTCGGGCCGACAAACGCCCGGATAGCGGAGAAATTGGCCTTTATGTTCGATAAATTGACTTCCATACGCGTTGGTCGAAACGTCATAGTCGTCCTCCTTGCAAAATGAAGGGGGCGAAGGTCGCCCTCCGCCCCCTTCTCCTACCCGTGCAGCTCAAGGGCAGATGTCATCTCTTCCCAGAGAAACACTTCAAAACGGGAAGAGGGATGATTCTTTCGGTTGCGCTAGATCTTCAGCTTGCCGGAACGGCGCTGATCGTCGAAATCCTTGACCAGACGGCGCAGTTCTCCGGAGAGCAGAAGAAGCGCGATCAGGTTGGGGATCGCCATAAGTCCGTTCAGCGTATCGGCAAGGTCCCAGAGGTGCGACAGGAACTGCGCGCCGTTTCCGAGAATATCGCCGCCCGCCGCACCGAGAATGATGAATGCGATCCAGAGCAGCTTCATGACCGGAACGATCCTGAGACCGAAGATATAAACGGCCGCCGTTTCACCGTACCAGTACCAGCCGAGGATCGTCGAGAAGGCGAACAGGGCGAGACCGACGGAAAGGATCATCGTCCCGGTGCCGCCGAGGACCGACTGGAAGGCCGCGAGGGAAAGTTTGGCGCCGGAGAGTTCGGGCTGTCCGGTGAGAACGCCGCTCGTGAGAATCGCGATAGCGGTCAGGGAGCAGATGACGATCGTATCGGTGAAGACTTCGAACAGACCGTACATACCCTGGCGCATCGGGTGATCCACAACCGCGGTCGCGTGGACCATGGGCGCGGAGCCGAGACCGGCTTCGTTCGAGAAGACGCCGCGCGCGATTCCCTTGGTCAGAGCTATCTTGACGCTCCAGCCGGCAAGGGCGCCCGGAAGCGCCATGGGATCGGAAAACGCATACTTGACGGCGTTGCTGATCGCCAGCGGGACGGCCGAAGCGTGCGCAGCGATAACGATAACGCCGCCGACGATGTAGAAGATCGCCATGAACGGGACGAGATACGTGGTGACATCGGAAATCCGCTTCAGTCCGCCCATGATGACGAGAGCGGTAAGAACGGCCACGACGATTCCCGTGTAGAGGTTCGGAATACCGAAGCCCATGTTGAAGCCTTCCGCGGTGGAGTTCGCCTGGACTGCGCAGCCGATGCCGAAGGAGGCCAGGAACGCGAAGAGGGCGAAGAGCCACGCAAGCCACTTCTGATGTGCGCCCTTGTCAAGGATGTACATGGTGCCGCCGCGCCAGTTGCCGCTTTCGTCCTTCTCACGGAACCGGACGGCGAGCACGACTTCGCACATCTTTGTCGTCATGCCGAATACGGCCGAAACCAGCATCCAGAAGAGTGCGCCGGGGCCGCCGAGGTGCAGGGCCGTCGCTACGCCCGCGATATTGCCGGTTCCGACGGTCGCCGCGAGAGCGGTGGAAAGAGCCGCGAAGGAAGAAATCGTTCCCTCGCCTTCCTTCTTCTTGCCGAGATTTCCGAAAACTTCCTTGAACATGAGACCGAAATACCGAACCTGCGGAAGGCCGAGAATAAGCGTAAGGTACACGCCCGTACCGACGAGAAGCGTCAGCATCCAGGGTCCCCAGACGATGCCGTTCACGATGCCGTTAATTTTCATAAATTGATCCATTGATGCGATTCCCCCTTATCTTTTCTGAACTGATTCCTCCGGAGAAAAAATACCCGGAGGATACTTCCCCCTTTTCGATACCACCAACTTCGGGTATTTCGAGCGGTTCCCGGCACACAGAAAAGATAAAACCGCTTCCATATTATTAATCAGTCCCCGGAAATTCACCTCCTTCTGATCGTTCTATATTTTTCAAAGCACTTTGGACATTCTATCACAATAGGACGTTCCTTATGCATATACGGCGGGAGAAGACTCCCGCCGTATATTCCGGCTCCTAAATATATCCGCTTTCCTTCAGGACCTTCTTCGCCGCTTCGACGTTGCGGGCCGCGAGCTTGACGACGGGGCCCGTGCATCCCATGGCCGATTCCGCGTAGATTTTCACCTTCCAGAGCGCCTGAACCGCATCCTCGATCGAAAGGACATCGATCCCGTGAATCTCGTCATCCGTAGGTTCCGCAGGAGGCGGCGTGATTTTTTCTTCCGTCGCAACAGCTTTGGGAGCCAGATCGGAGATGACGTCGTCGAGCCCGGCCTTCTTCGCGGCCGCAATTTCCCCGGCAACGCAGGCGGGAAGGTCGCCGCGAACGGCCTCCGCAGTGAAGGCGACCGCATTCGCGATGACCGGAGCCCCGGAAGCGCGGGAGATGATCGAAATGACCTTCGACCACCCTTCCCCGCACGAAGGACCGTACCCCCATCCGAGCGCTTCGAATGATCCCCCCGTCGCGTACGACGAGAACATCTTCATGAGAACGTTCCCGGTAAGGGTGTCGTTGACGCAAACATCGACCGCGCCCGCGAGGATATCATTGCCGCGCAGCACCGCGCCGCCGTCCTTGCGGACGCTCGCGCCGAAGGCGATCTCGTACCCGTTTTCCTTCAGCCGCGAGAGCGCCCGGAATACGAGCTGCGCCCCTTCGACGTTGAGGACGCCGACAGTCGGCTTCTTTTTGCCGATCGCCTTCGCCACGGCGATGCCGTACAGGGCGTTCCGAAGCATGGCCTCGGCCCTGTGGATCGCGGAGGTCCCCGTCGATGAGGCGACGATCATATCCTTGCCCCGCGCCGGAGTGAGAACGCGTCCGATGGTCGTGACCCCCATCGGGAAGGGGTAGTGCAGCGCGACCGCCCCGTCGATCTTCTTCTCCTTGAGCGCCGATTCCATCGCCGTCGCGACATCCGCGTCGCAATCGCCCGTTTCGATCCATTCGAGATCGTCGTACCCGGCGACCCGGGGTCCGATCATGACGACCCGAACCGTTCCGGTCATCTGCTGTGCGAGACGGCCTCCGTTCGCAAGTTCTTCCGCTCCCAGCTCGCTCCCGCGAGCCATGAGCCCGATGCGCGTTTTCGGTCCGCCGCTCTTCGCAGCTTCGACCAGATCGGCAAGCGCCTCGCCGATGAGTTTTCGAACTTCCGCCATACCTACCCCGCCCCTCAGTTCAGCTTGCCCGCAAGCTCCGAAAGGGTTTCGAGGAGAAGCGCCTTGATCTCTTCCTTGCTGACCGCGCCCGACTGCTGCGCGCCGCTGCTCTTCTCCAGAAGGAATGAAGCGCCGTCGGCGAGGTTCGTCAGGCGGGCGAGGAACAGGCTTCCCTTGCCGATGATCATCGCACGGTTCATTGTTCCTTCGCGAATGGCGTCGCAAGCGTGTCCGACGAACGGAACGCCGGAAGGAATGTGTCCCTGCGTATGCGCGAAGCCGATGACGCCCTTCTGTTTCACGAAGGTCATCATATCGGCCTTCTCGATCGCTTTCTTCATGACGGCGAGCGCCGCGATCATCTTGATGTTCGCGAGGGGGACGTCTCCGGCGCCGGCAGGAAGGGTGATTTCATTGTCGTGAAGCTCCGCGGCGTACTTGTCGACGTCGTTGAAGGAAAGCCCGAGCTTCTCGAGGGGTTCGAGGACAAGCGCCGATGTGATCGCCTGCGGGGCCGACCCGGCGCCGACCGTGTGCTTTCCGATGGCGTCCAGGCGCATGACGGGGTTCGTCCCGTCATCGGGAACCAGAAGGACCGCAAAGTTTCCGAGGCAGTCTTCCAGTGCAGGCATTTCCTTCTTGACGTGGTCCCGGCCGTTCATGAACAGCTTGGGAATGGCGCCGCCCGCGAGAACGACGCAGTTCTTCCGCGTCCCGGCCGCAACCTGCGACGCGGCCGCGATCATCGCGTTGACCGGCCCCGCGCAGAAACTCCGCACGTCGCACCCGGAAGCGTTGACGCATCCCGCAATCTCGGCGACCGCCTTGGCGAAGTTTCCGCCGGCGCGCTGGTTCATGTCGCCGGCGCCTTCCTCGGAACACTCGATCACGAAATCGACATCCTTCGGGTCCATGCCCGTGTTCTTCAGGAGATGCAGGAGGGCAAGCACGCCGCCGGCCTTGCAGGCCAGGTTCTCGAGCAGAACATATGAAAAGAGGCAATCGTCGACTTCGTGGCCGTTGCGGGCGCATCCGACGACCTTGCCCCCGATGTAGAGGGCGCGCGCCTTTTTCCCGGCGACCTCGGCGTTGATCTCGGAAAGATCGTGTCCCTTTTCGAGGCGGGCGAGGATCGCTTCCTTCATGACCGGGTTTTTGGCGAGCTTTTCACGTACGGTCGCAGCAAAAGAGGTTTCGAGCCAGACGATATCGAAGACGTCGCTTATATCGAGAAGGCCGAGGAATTCGTCCTCGGGCATGATTTCACCGTATTTCCCGTACCGTTGCGCTCCGGCGACGCGGTTGACGTACCAGGGCTGGGGTTGCTTTTCGAGCGCCTCCAGGGAAATACCGCCGATATATGCCTGGTTCGGGGCATAGTCCTTCGCCTCTTCATACGTTTGCAGATGCTCCGGAAGTTTCGCGAGAAACTCCGACTCCCCCTTCGTTTCGTGCTCCACGAAGGGCGTGTTGCCATAGTGCAGCCCGAGTTCCGGAGTATGGTTCAGACAATAGGCGTATCCCTTGATTCCGACGCTGCTCATACCTCAAAAAACCTCCTCGTTTTGAACGCTTCCCGCTGTGGGAATTTCTTCAAGCCGAAGGGCCCGGGAACGAAACGCCCCGGGCCCCGATATGGTGCTAGTCCGTAAAGACAGTCTGATCCTTGATCTCGGTCTGAAGGGCCTTGAGGGCCTTCATGACGAGACGGCGACGAAGCTCTTTCTCTTCTTCGAAGGGTTTCGTGGGATCGCCGAGGGGATGCGGAATGGCGACCGCCGGAACGATACGGTTGGCTCCAACCGTGAGGGAAATGGGAACTATGGTGCAGACGTGAACAACCGGGAGACCCGCTCTTTCGATTTCCTTGACCATCGTTGCGCCGCAACGAGTGCAGGTTCCTCAGGTCGATGTCAGGATGACGGCCGTCACTCCGTCCGCGATCAGTCTGCGTGCGATTTCAGCGCCGAACTTCTTCGCGCTGGCGACAGCCGTTCCGTTGCCGACCGTCGTGTAGAACTTTTCGTGGAGCTTCTTGAAGACGCCCTGCTTCTCGAATTCGCGCAGAACGTCCACCGGAAGGACGCGATCCGCGTCTTCGCAGGCGTAGGTCGCATCGTAGCCGCCGTGCGCGGTCTCGTACTTCTCGGCCGTGAGATCCATAACGCCGGCGATCGAGTACTCGCCGAACTTGCTGGCGCTGGACGCCTCGATGTGGTCCGGGTTGCCCTTCGGGCAGATTCCGCCGGAGGTGACGAGCGCGACGACAGCGTTCTTCATGTCCTTGACGGCGGGGTTCGGAGCCACGCGGTCGAACACGGGCATCGGGTATTCCGTCGTGAAGGGGTGGCCCTTCATCTTGGAGACGAACATATCGACGCAGCGATCCGCCGCGAGCTTCTCGAAGAATTTGTTCTTGCGGATGCCGCGCTCGATGTACCCCTCTTCTTTCGGGGTTCCGAGCTTCTCGCCCCTGAGGAGCTTCAGGCCGAGCTTGGCCCTGGCCGGAGAGGCGTATTTCAAGCCGGCCGCCCTGTCCGCGGATTCGACGATGTAGCACAAC
>CALMZW010000261.1 GCA_937870605.1 uncultured Synergistaceae bacterium | reverse complement strand
GCCGTCCCGAATGCGGGACGGCTGTTTGTCTTTCCGGCCCGCGTCTTCGCCTCGCAGCCGCCGCCCGCGACCGATCCGAAAACCGGAGAACTTCGGCCAGACTCATCAAACTTGAGGCTATTGACTCATTTTACGTGAGCCAATAGCCGACTTGTATGGTAGTATGGAACAAAATATGGGAATAAAGAAATTATTAACTTTTCGTTCGCGACCACCGCTTTCAAAACGACCGACTCCACCCGCGACGGTACCCGGGGAAAGAAAGGCGGCGCCGGACATGACCTCCGAACTTTTCAAACGAGACAGCAAGGAAGTGCGCGCGGAAAGCGTTTCGTCCGCGTTGTCCGCAAGCTACGAAGAGTTGCAGGAAGAAATCCAGAAACTGAGGATCTCGGAAAAAGAATTTCAAAGAATCCTGGAGTGGCTCAAGAACGAGGTCGCGAAGTGGCGCGTCCTGATCGAACAGTCACGGGAAGGCATCGTCATTCTCGCCGAGAACGGCGCCGTGTACGAGGCCAACCAGCGGTTCGCCGACATGCTCGGGTATCCGATGGGCGAAGTCCGAAAGCTTCATGTGTGGGATTGGGATTTCCAACATTCGAAAACGGAACTTCGGGAAATGCTCCGGACCATCGACGCGTCGGGCGCCCACTTCGAGACGCAGCACCGGCGCAAAGACGGCTCCGTTTTCGACGTGGAGCTCAGCAACAACGCGTCGGTCTTTCCGGATCAGAAGCTGATCCTCTGCGTCTGCAGGGACATCACCGAGTACCGGCGCACCGAGGAGGAACTGCGGGAAAACGAGAAGAAGTACCGCGAACTCAGCATCGTCGACGAGCTCACACAGCTCTTCAACTACCGGCATTTCCTGAACCAGCTCCGGATGGAGGTCCTCCGTTCGGACCGGTACGAGGTTCCCCTGTGCCTTCTCTTCATCGATCTCGACGACTTCAAGAAGTTCAACGACTCGTTCGGCCATATCGAAGGAGATCGCGTCCTGAAACGCATCGGCGAGGTCATCACCCGCTGCATCCGCCAGACGGACTATCCGTTCCGCTACGGCGGGGAGGAGTTCGCCATCCTGCTGCCCATGACGCCCCGCGAAGGCGCCGCGGTTATTGCGGAACGGATCCTCCAGGAATTCAGGAACGAACCGTTTTCCCCGGTTCCCGTGAACTCCGTTTCCGTGACGGTCAGCATCGGGGTTGCGCAATACAACCCGCCCGAGGACGTTCAGGAATTCGTGAGCCGCGCCGACCAGTGCATGTACACGGCGAAGAAAGAGGGAAAGAACCGGATCTTCTTCGACGCCTAGCGACGGGCGTCCTGTCGGCGACAGGACGCATCCGTGCGGCGTCACGAAGAACCAGCCGCGTCAATGGAACATCGGAGTATCGACACGCACGCCGCCCCGACAGTCGGGCGCAGGCCTCGCTATTCCGCCTCCCCGATCCGGTGCGTTTCCGCGTCGTACCGCGCGCGGCCGAAGAACGCGGGGTCGAATTCCGAATATCGTGCTTCCATCGATTCGAAGCCCGGAACGTACGACGCGCAGTTTGAGATCAGCCGGAGCCTGATGCGTCCGACGTCCGAACGTTCGAGGTTCGCGTACGTGTCCCGGATCGTGAAGTACACGCAGTGCGAGGCCGCCTCGCCGCAGAACCAGACCGTCGTGGTTCCTCCGCCGGCCGCGAGCAGCAGGGACGTGATCCTGTCGTGGTTCGACGTGAACACGGAATATTCCTCCCGGAACGGATCCATCCCCTTGAAGAGATACTCCACGTACGTTCCCGTCGCACACGACCATTCGTGCAACGCGGCCTGGACGTCGTCGTTGATAGCGTTTCCCCATGTGCCGATGACGCAGTGAACGGGCCACAGATCGATGCCGAACCGCCCCTGCCGGATCTGCTCCCGGGGAACGAAACGCTCGTACTCCCCGTTTCGCGGGCGGAAGCGTTCGACATTCGTCCGGTCGATCGCGTCGATACCCTCGACCGGCTTCCCGTCCTTCAGCCAGAAGATGTCATGAAACACGGACTGCTCCGTGTGCATATCCATGCTGACGACGACGGAGTCGAAGAAATCCGCACGGTGTTCCAGCATGTCGCGGATCATTCGGCAGTCGGCCTCCGCGTTCGGCAACGCGAGCGATCCGCGGGACGCGTCGCAGAAATCGTTCTGCGGATCGGTAATGAACAGGACGTTTCGCAAAATATCCCAATCCTTTCGACAATAGCATCGGCCGCAATCGCACCCGGCAGGCTCTTCCGAAACAGCCCTTTTTGGGCGCGCGTATAGTGTATCACTTCGCGTGAATACCGCCCGCCGCATGGGTTCGGGCACGGCGAAACGCCGATGCTCCCCAACACGTGAGTATTTTATCAGTTGATTTATCTCTTGTCAGTTGACAAACGTGCCATCGTCGGATTATTCTTTCTCCAGGGTCGGAATCAATCAAAGTGATTCTCACCTTCGCCGGCGAGAAAGATCCGAAGTTGGGGAGGCCTTGTATGTGATGAAGTTCTCGATTCTCGGGAGCGGCAACGGCGCCCGCGCGTGCAGCGCCCAGATAGCGGCGGCGGGGTATCCAGTGGTCATGTGGGAGCCCCTTGAAGGGGTCGCGGATTTTCCCAGGCTCCGCGAAACGAAACAGATCCGCACCGAAGGCGATATCACCGTCTGCGGGAATCTTGCGGACGTCACCATGGATATCGCCGAAGCCGTCCGCAGCGCCGCCGTGATCATGGTGGTGGTGCCGTCCTTCGCCCATGCGCCCATATTCGCGAAACTGATCCCGCACCTCGAGGACGGGCAGCATATCGTCGTGATTCCGGGAAATTTCGCCGCCTACCGCCTGAAGAAGATGATGTCGGAGGCCGGTTGCCGGAAGCGGATCACGGTTTCCACGACGGAAACCATGCCCTACGCCTGCCGCATCAAAACCTTCGACACCGTCACGATCCACAAGCGCAAGTTCGCGATCCATCTCGCGAGCAGCCCGGCTTCCTCGGGGGCCGAGGTCCGGGAGATCATGAACGACGCCTTCCGGGGGTATGTGGAGTTTCTCCCCGCGGGGCACATTCTCGTCCAGGATCTGTCCAACGCGAATTACGTCATGCACCCGTATCCGGTGCTTCTCAACTACGGGGAGATCGAACAGCATCCGACCACGTTCCGTCATTACATGGACGGCGTCACGCCGCTGATCAGCGAGCAGATGGAGCTTCTCGACCGGGAGCGCATCGCGATCGGCGCGAAGCTCGGCTTCCGGCTCAAGTCCACGCTCGAACTCATGAAGCTGTACTACGGCGACAACGACGCACGCACGCTCCACGAATACGTCCACAGCCCGGAAACCCCCTACGCGGACCTCGTCGGCCAGAACGTCCGCAGCCGCTACATCACGGAGGACGTTCCCGGCGTCATCATGCCGGTCGCGCGCCTCGCGCGGAAGGCCGGAATCGCGTCGCCGCGATCGGACACGATCGTCGACTTCGCGTCGCAGCTTCACGGCGCCGACTACTGGACGCAGGGAACCACGCTGGAATCCATCGGCATCGAAGACATGAGCATCGAGGCCATTCTGTCGATGATGGCCTGAGCGTCCGCTCCAAAAAACCGAAGACGGGAGGAAGAGAGCAATGAAGAAAGGATTCGCGGTGTCGTTTCTGGTTCTGTGCCTGTTGGGCGTGATGTGTTCCTCGTCGGTGGCGGCTGTGAACTGGAAATGGGTCCACTATCAGCCTGTGGATTCCATGGCGGACAAGCTTTCCAAGAGCATGATCGCGGAAATCGAGGAAAAGAGCGGCGGTCAGATCAAATTTTCCCTTTTCCCGGCGGGGCAGCTCGGCGACTGGATGGAAATGTCCGAACAGATGATGCGCGGCGCGGTGCAGATCGGCATTCTCCCCGTGTCTCCCGCGTATAACAAGGCGTTGCAGGTCCGCGTCCTTCCCTACAGCGTCATGAACTGGAAGGAAGCGAAGAAGGCCTTCTCCGGCGAGACGCCCTTCCTCTTCGACATTCTGGCGAAAGAAATGGACAAGACGGGGCTCAAGGCCCTGGCCGTCGTCGCGGAAGGCTTCGGCGGCTCCGGGTTTGCGAAGGTTCCCGCCTTCGACGTCGTCGATCCCGATGCGGACAAGCACGGGCTGAAGATCCGCGTTCCGGCCGGAAACCAGGCCTTCGAGTCCCTCGCGAAGCAGCTCGGGTTCATCCCGGCCTCCGTGCCCTGGGGCGAAATCTACATCGCGCTCCAGACCGGCCTGGTCGACTGCCAGGTCGGCGGACAGCCGTTCAATACCTACTCCTCGTTCCTCGATATCACGAAGATGTGGGTCCAGCTCAACACGCACTTTCAGCACTCCTTCGTGTACATGAACAAGAAGGCCTGGGAGTCCCTGACCCCCGAGCAACAGAAGATCGTCCAGGACGCCGCCGTGAAGTTCGCCGCGACGAGCTTCGCGCTCGCCGAGGCGGAGGACGCGAAGTACATGGCGGAGATGGAGAAAGCCGGCATCAAGATCGTGAAGCCGACCGACGAACAGCTCGCGAAGATCGCGGCCAAGGTCCGGAAGAACACCTGGCCGATCATGGAGGGCGTCGTCGGCAAGGAGATCATGGACAAGGTTCTTGCGGGGCTCGCGGCGCTCCGGTAGTCGGACGCCGTTTCGATCGGCCGTTCCGGGAGGCTCATTCGCTCCCGGAACGGTTCCGGAAAGGGGAAATGGAGCGAAAATGATCCGATCGTTTCTCTGGAACACGCTGCTGCGGGCCCAGCGAATCGTGATGCTCCTCACGATTTGCATCACGACCGCCGCCGTGTTCCTCGAAGTCATCATGCGCTACTTCTTTCAGGCCCCGCTGGTCGGCATCGAGGAGTTCGCCGCGTACACGGCGTTCTGGCTCTACTTCATCGGGGGCTCCTACGGGGCGTACGAACGGAGCCACATCTCGGCCGACCTTTCGCAGCTCCTGTTCAAGAACAAGCTGACCTACGCGAAATCCCACTTCGCGACGAGCCTCGTTTCGGCGCTTTCGATCCTGTACGTCCTTCCGTGGGCGTACGACTACGTCAAGTGGGGATTCGAGATGAACGAACAGTCCCGCTCCACGTTTCTCGGGGACAGCTTTTCGGTCGTCTATTTCCAGGCGAGCGTTCTGGTCGGTCTGGCGCTGATGAGCTTCTACTTCTTCGTGGAATCCTTCCAGTGGTTCAGGGCCGCCTTCATCGACCGCTCGGTTCCGGAAAGCATGCTCGTCGCCCGAGAGGAGATCGACTCATGGATTGGATAATCGTCGCCTCACTGGTCCTCTTCGCCTGCGCGATCTTCTCCGGCGTTCCCATCCCCTTCGGGTTTCTCATTTCCATCATCTTTCTCTCGATCACCAAGGGGATCGACCCTTCGTTCCTTCTGCCGGTGGGATTCACGAGCATCAACTCGGTCACGCTGCTCAGCATGCCGTTCTTCATCACGCTCGGATATCTCGTAACGGGCGGAAGCATCGCCCGACGGCTGCTCGACCTCGCGAACGCGATCGCGGGCCGGATTCCGGGCGGTCTCGGGATCGTCGCCTGCGTGACGTCGGCTGTCTTCGGCGCCATCTCCGGCGCGGCGGCTTCATCGGTCATCGCCATCGGAACCATCATGATCCCCGAGATGGAAAAGCACGGCTACGACAGGGGGTATTCGGCCGCGCTCATCAGTTCCGCGGCCGTTCTGAGCACGCTGATCCCCCCGAGCATCACGATGATCATGTATGCCTTCGTCACGGGCCAGTCCGTGGCCGCGTGCTTCCTGTCGACGCTCGTTCCCGGCGTGCTGCTGACCGCCATGTTCAGCGCCGTCAACGTCTACCTCGTCAAGACGAGAATGCCCTCCGTGGAGATTCTGCCGCAGATTTCGCGCGCGGAAAAGATGACCCTCATCGGAGGAAAGACGAAAACCGCGATCGGCGGCATCATCCTGCCGGTCATCATCCTCGGGGGGATATACGGCGGCGTCATGACGCCCACCGAGGCCGCGGCCGTCGCGGTCGTGTACTCCCTGTTCCTGAGCCTGTTCGTGTATCGTGAAATTTCCGCGGGCAAGGCGCTGCTCTTCCTGCGCTCCTCCGTCACCGCGACGGGAACGATGATGCTCATGACCTTCTTCGCCGCCATCCTGAGCCGGATCTACGCGATGGAACAGGTTCCCCAGATGGTTTCCAAGCTGCTGCTGAGCCTGACCGACAACAAGATCCTGCTGCTGATGCTGATCAACATCTTCCTGATTTTCGTCGGAATGATCGTTGACGCCCTGAGCGGCATATTGCTGGTCACGCCCCTGCTCTACCCCGTGATCCTGGCGCTCGGCGTGCACCCCATTCACTTCGCCGCGATCATCGGCGTCAACCTCGGGATGGGGATGCTGACCCCCCCGATGGCGGGAATCCTCTACATGGGGGCGAAGACGGGCAAGGTCACCGTGGACCGGATGCTGAAACCCATCATGATCTTCATTCTGACCTGTTACGTTCCGGTTATCCTTCTGACCACCTACTGGGAGCCGCTCTCCCTCGCCATTCCCCGGGCGATGGGCCTGATCCGCTGACGGGGATTCCGGCGTCGAATTCTTGCGAAAGGGTGAATCAATAATGCTGCGTATCGCTTCCGTCGAAATCATCGAAACGAAAATTCCGCTGAAACACCCGTACAGGCTTTCACAGAGATATGGCGACGTCGCCTTCACGCACCCAACGGTCGTCAAGGTCCGCACCGACGACGGGCTCGTCGGGTTCGGCGAGACGGACGCCTGGGTGGGTTTTTCCTCCGAGACGCCGGAGGGCGTCGCGGTCATCCTGAAAAACAATATCGCCCCTAAGATTCTCGGGCTCGATGCGACGAACGTCCTCAAGGTCCACGAGACGATGGAATTCTTCATGCGCGAGAACCACATGGCCAAGGGAACCATCGACATGGCGTGCTACGACCTTCTCGGGAAGGCGGCGGGGATGCCGGTTCATCGCCTTCTCGGCGGCGCGCTGTACGATTCGCTGCCCATCATGGGGGCCGGCGGGGGCGAGTCGTGCGAAGAGGCCGCCGCGGCCGCCCTGGAGGTCAAGGCGACGGGGTACCACTCGCTCATGGTCAAGGTGGGCCGCGACCCCGTCCACGACGCCGAGCGCGTGCTGGCCGTCCGCGACGCGGTCGGGCCGGACTACCCGCTGATCCTCGACGCGAACCAGGGGTGGGACCTCGCGTCCGCGAAGAAGTTCATCGGCATCGCGAAAGACGCCCACCCCGCGCTCTTCGAACAGGCGCTCGTCGCGGACGACATCGAGGGAATGGCCGCCCTCCGGAGGAGCTGCGACGTCCGGATTTCCGTCGACGAAAGCCTCACGTCGTTCCGGCGCGCGCAGGACGCCATCCGCCTCGGCGCGGCCGACACGTTCAGCATCAAGGTCTGCAAGAACGGCGGCATCAGGGAGTCGCTGCGGATCATCGAACTGGCCCGCTGCCACGGAATCGACATCCTGTTCAACTCGATGCTCGAGGAGGGAATCACCCAGGCCGCGTCGCTGAACGTCGCGCTCGTGACATCGAACCTCTTCCCCTGGGGACACGCGTATTTCTCGCCGCTGCGGCTGGACGCGGACATCACGACCTACAGCAGCCTGATCCGCAACGGACGGGTCTACCCGCCCACGGCGCCCGGCCTCGGAGTGGAGCTTCTCGACGACGTCCTCGACCGGTACGTCACGGCGCGCGCCGTCGTCGGAAAGTAGCGCGTGGGACTGCGACGG
>CALMZW010000260.1 GCA_937870605.1 uncultured Synergistaceae bacterium | reverse complement strand
ACGTAAAAAAGCACACAGAGTTCTTTCTGTCGCGTTCCGGAAACGCGCTGCGTCGCGAGGATGTCTGGAGAATCATCCGAAAACGGGGTCGCAAGGCCGGCATCACGGCGTCCAGGCTCTATCCCCATATTCTCCGCCATTCGCTCGCGACGCACCTTTTGCGACGGGGTATGGACCTGCGTACGCTCCAGGAAATGCTCGGGCATGCGTCCATTGCGACCACCGAAAAGTATGTGCATTTTGACCTTGAACTTCGGGACATTTATGATACAACACATCCGAGAGCTTAGGAGATGAGGTGCCTTTTGATGGAATCGTACGGCCGAAAGATAGACGCCGCAGCGTTGTGGCTGAAAGATAAGACGGATATCCGTCCCGAAATCGGTTTGGTTCTGGGGTCAGGGCTTGGCGCGGTCGCCGAAAAGATCCGGGACGCTGTTGTCATCCCGTACACGGACATTCCCGCCTGGCCGCACTCCACCGCTCCGGGACACAAAGGGCGGCTTGTGTTCGGAACGATAGCCGGCAAACGCGTCGTCTGCATGCAGGGGCGCGTTCACGGATACGAGGGGTATTCGCCGAAGGAAGTGACATTCCCGGTTCAGGTTCTGAAAAGCATCGGGGTGAAGATCCTGTTTCTGACAAACGCTTCGGGGAGCGTCAACACGGAGTATCTTCCGGGCGAAATCGTCTGCGTCTCGGATCATATCAACTTTACGGGTTCCAACCCGCTTGTCGGGAAAGAATCGTCCAACGGCGCGAAGAGATTTCCCGACATGACGCACGCGTATGACCCTGCCCTGATGGATCTGGCGGAACGATGCGCCCTGGCGGAGGGTTTCCGGCTGAAACGCGGCGTGTATATCGGTTTTTCGGGACCGTCGTATGAGACGCCCGCCGAGATCCGTATGGCGCGTGTTTTCGGCGCGGATCTTGTCGGGATGTCCACCGTATCTGAGGCTATCGTCGCGAATTCGGTCGGAATGCGTATTTGCGCGCTCTCCTGTGTCGCTAATTTCGCCGCCGGCATTACCGGCGATGCGCTGACGGAGGAGGAAGTCCTCGACTCGATGGAGCGTGTTTCTTCCAGACTCGGATCTCTGCTTCGTTCCATTCTAGAGGCGCTCTGAGCGATGCCTTTTGATATCCTGAAATTCCTCGAAACAAAAAGAGACGGACAGGAACACGATCCCGAGTCGATCCGTTCATTCATCGCTGCGGTCACCGGGGGAGCCGTTCCGGACTATCAGGTCGGAGCGTGGCTTATGGCCGCGTATATTCGCGGGATGACCGTATCCGAACTGAGAGAACTGACGATTTCCCTTGCGGATTCGGGACATCGCGTGCGTCTCGCCGACGGATGGCGCACCGCGGACAAGCACAGCACCGGGGGAGTCGGCGACAAGACTTCGCTTGTCGTCGTTCCTCTCGCCTCATCTCTTGGAGTGCGTGTGGCGAAAATGTCCGGAAGGGGACTTGGATTCACCGGAGGGACGCTCGACAAGCTTGAAGCCATTCCCGGTTTTCGGACGCACATCTCTCTTGACCGGTTCGTTTCGCAGGTCGGGAAGATCGGATGCGCCATCAATGGACATACCGCTGAGCTTGCGCCTGCTGAAGGGGTTCTCTATTCGATGCGCGACGTCACGGCGACGGTTCCGTCCCTTCCTCTGATAGCCAGCAGCATCGTCAGCAAGAAGCTGGCCGGTGGCGCGTCGAGCTTCGTGTTCGATGTCAAAACGGGAAACGGCGCCCTCATGGAAACGCTTGAATCCGCGCGCGAGCTTGCCGTCGCGCTCGTCGAGCTTTCGAAGTCTGTCGGGATGGAGGCGGTCGCCTTGCTGACGTGTATGGACCAGCCGCTCGGGCGCACCGTCGGGAACGCGCTGGAAGTGATTGAGGCGATCGAAACGCTCGAGAACAAAGGGCCTTCGGATACGACCGCGCTCTGTGTCGAGATAGCCGGCGAAATGGCGTTCGTTTCGGGACTGGCATCGACGCAACGCGAAGGAATCGCGCGCGCGCGCCGAGCTCTTGAATCGGGAGAGGCGCATGCCCTCTTTCTCCTGATGGTTGGAGAACAGGGCGGCGATGTCGCAGCGTGCGCCCAATCCGGCGCAGGGATCCGGGTTGCTCCGAATGTTCACGCTCTTCGCGCCGGGAAGTCCGGCGTCGTTTCTTCCTTTCATACGAGGGCCATAGGAGAGGGCGTCAAACGCCTTGGCGGCGGACGAATTCACCTCGATGACGTTCTCGATCTCTCGGTCGGCGTCGTCCTTCACAAGAAGATCGGCGACGCCGTAGCTTCCGGAGACGTTCTTCTCGATATACGCTATTCGGATGCGCGGCAGCTCGAATCCGCGCTTCCCTATCTCGAATCCTGCGTCGAAATCGGAAAAGAGGGAACGGCTCGTCCTGTCGTAATCGGACGTGTGCCGGAGCGCTTGTGATGGGACACGCGTTCAAGAGATCTGTATTGGTCCTGTTCCTTTTGCCGTTTTGTATTTGCGCCCCTGCTTTCGGAGCTGCGGGCGCGCATGTGTTTTATCCGGAGACTGTTTCGCTGGGTCAGCCCTTTATGATTGAGATTGTCTCCGATGAAGAACCGAGCGGCGCCATAGTGACATGGTTCGGAAAATCCGCGCCGATGCAGTTCTCGCGGGCCGGGAACGGGTATTTCGCGAGACTGCTTCTGGGATCCTACATGAAGACGATCAAGCCCGGAACGTATCCGCTGGATATAAAGATGGCGCGCTCGGAAAGAATCGTGAGAAAACGCGTCATGATTACGATCGCGCCGAAACAATACGCGGAAGACCGCCTTTCGTTGCCTGAAGCCATGGTGACGCCGCCCAAGAAGATGCAAAAACGAATTCTTCAGGAACAGAGGATGATGAAACACATTCGAGAAACGGTTTCACCCTTCGGATTCTGGAAGCTTCCGATCCGGCGTCCCGTTTCCAGCGCTGTGAGCAGCACCTACGGACGAAGAAGAATTCTTAACGGCATCCCCAAAAGTCCGCATGCGGGAATCGATTTTCGCGCAGCCATGGGAACACCCGTCATTGCAGCTCTTACGGGGCGTGTTGTCGCGACGAAAGATCTGTACTACTCCGGGCTGACGGTCTGTGTGGATTCCGGACAAGGCATTCTGAGCTATTACTATCATCTGTCCGAATTCAACGTTCGGGAAGGGCAGCTTGTCGAGCAGGGGAGCGTTCTTGCGAAATCCGGAATGAGCGGACGTTCGACCGGGCCGCATCTTCATTTCGGCTTCTCGCTTCTCGGGCAATACGTCGACGCTGATTCGCTTTTTGAAGCGAATCCGTCTGACATGCTGAAAAACACCAAAATGGTTCCGATTGATGACTGACGCGAAGAGAGGATGCCCGATGCAAGAAACTATGTCGTATTCGTATTTGTCGGGAATCGTGTTTTGCTTTTTGACGGATGGCGATCGTGTCCTGTTGATCCGGCGGGAGAAGGAACCGTACAAGGGCGCCTTCACGGTTCCCGGAGGAAAAAAAGAAAAGGGAGAAACTTTTTTTGATGCGTGTGTCCGCGAAATGGAAGAAGAGACGGGACTGATTGTGAACGATCCGCATGTTCGCGGAATAGCGCATGTTGTTCAGGAAGAGACCGCGAAAGAGGTCGTTTCCGTATATTTCGCGGCTCGTTCGTATCGAGGAACGCTTCGCGAAAGCGACGAAGGCGCACTGGTTTGGGCTCCGATACCTGCTTGCTTCGATATGCCCGGGATCAATCCGTTCTTCCTGAAGATAGCTCCGCACGTATTTTCTTCGACCGACTCGTTCTTCGCTTCGATCTTCGTAAACGAACGCGGCGATATTGTCCGGGATTCGTTCGTTCCTTCGGGCGCCCTCCGTATTGAGCCTCGTCCGCAAGGGACTCATTGATGAAAAAACTCTCAATAGCGCTGCTTTTCCTGCTCGCCGCATTCGCAGCTTTCACCGGGAGCCCCGCTCTCTGTCAGGAAAAACAGACATCCCCGGAAAACACCCTTGCTGCCCTCAACTCGTGCATCGTTGCGGTGGCCGAAATAGTGTCATACAACGATCGTCTTCTTCTGGAAAGAGAATACAGGGACATTATCACGAACCTCGATTTTTCGGCTCTCCAGGCGGATGAAGAGCTCATCTCGCTCTTTCAGGGACTGATGGACGGAATAACGGAAAGTTTGCTTCGCGAAGACGCAAAAGCGCAGGCGCTTCGATTCTATACGAAAAGAACCGAAAGAACGATCCTTCAATCCCTCACGAAAACTGCTGCCGGAGGACTCGACGGGAGCATAGCGATTCTTGATGGAGTGCTGAACGCGACGTCCGCCTACTTCGATCACAAGAACACCATCGAGGAATACCGAAAGGAGTACTCGGACAAACTCTATGAACTTGACAAGGATCGCATCCAGAAGCTGAACGACCTTCAAAAAAAGCTCTTCAGCTCTTCGTGGAAGCTGGTGCAGAAATATTCCCTTCCGGATCGGTATCGCCTCACCATGGAAGACATCGAAGAGTTTATAGAGGCCGTTAAGGATACGAATATGGAGCGGCGATACCGAAGGCTTGCCCGTCTTTCCGACAAGTTCGCCGAATATCCGCCTTTCTGGTACTTTCTCGGTCATACCGCGCTTCGATGCGGGAAAAACGACGACGCGCAGCGGGCTTTCCGCTCGTACGAGGAGCACAAGCGGCCAATCTTTCGAAAAGACCCGTTTCATGCGTCGGTTGCAATGAACACTGTCCGAATGATCGACGGATCGGATACGAACGAGATTCGAAGGCTTCTTGATGTTGTCCTCCGGAACTCACGAACGGCGGAATGGCAGAATTTCCTTTTCGCGGGAGTCTCTTTCTTCCGGATTGGAGACACACAAACAGCTCTGGAGTGTCTTCAGAGAAATATAGACAACGGAGTGGAAATCGAATTGAACGAGCGACTGAAGAAGAATATCGAAACAGGAACCACGCTTGCCTCCGGAGCCATGGAAGCGCTTGAAGAAGCACTCGACAAGGCGGTCGGCCTGGACACGCTCAAGAATCAGGATCTTCTGGAACGTTTTGGGCGACTGAAAGACGGGAAACTACTAGGAAAGGTATCGAAGGATTTTCTCTCCATACGTTTCGATGTCTACCACCGGAAGGGGAGAAAAGATCTTCTCGCAATTCAGATGCCCCAGAAGTGGCTCATCGGGACTGTCGGACTAGAGCGCGAAAATGACTTCGTTCCGCGCGACACAGATTTTTCTGTGGACGTCTCGCTTGGAGGAAAGAGCATCTGGACAGTATCAGGCAGCGAGGTGACGTTCCCGGAAAAGCAAGCGAAGAACAAAAAAAGCGGGAACATGTATTTCGACGCGAAAAGCCGGAGCTTTATCATATACAAAGAGAGAGAACTTCCGGAGTCTGAACGGGCGGAGGTCCGGATTTCCCACCCGGTGTACTCGACGGTTCTCTCTTTTCGTGGGGAAGAGGAGGATTTACGGACGATCCCGAACGTCTCATCGGTGGGCGAGGGCGTCAAAGAATACGGAAAGAAGATCATCGATTACGGCGTTCCGCTCATCGGACAGTACAAGTTCATTCGCGACACCATTCATGATGTCTCTTCGCTCGTAACCGGAGTGACGCATTATCGGGCCGAATCGATCCGATTCAAGGATCGCCGATACATTGTCTCCGGCGATCTTCTTCTTGATGCGGCGGAAACTCAAGTCGGTTCGATTTCGCCGGACAAAGGATCCAAAGAAATCAATCAACAATGAGTGTTCAGCACTATCACGTCGCTGCACTCGCGTTTCACCTTAGAAGTGGACGGGGTATTCGGATAGGCGGAATCGACGCGTCTCTTAATCGATGCG
>CALMZW010000259.1 GCA_937870605.1 uncultured Synergistaceae bacterium | reverse complement strand
CTGGAGGGGCTGAAGAAGTCATGAGAATCGCCATCCTGGGGTCCGGCGCCATGGGGTGCCTGTACGGCGGCCTTCTGGCGGACGCCGGATTCCCGGTGACCCTCATCGACGTCTGGAAGGAACATATCGAAACGATCAACCGGCAGGGGCTCCGGATCGAAGGGGTAGGCGGCGGGCGGGTGATATCGGGAATTCGCGGCGTCACGGACCCGGAAGACGCCGGAACCGCGGATCTTCTGATCGTCTTCGTCAAAGCCACGATGACCCGGACCGCGATATCGCAAACTATGCCCGTTGTCGGACCGGACACGACCGTGATGACGCTTCAGAACGGGCTCGGGAACGTGGAGGCGCTCAGCGATGTCGCAGGCGCGCATCGTGTCGTCGCCGGCGTGACGGGGCACGGGTCGACGCTTGTCGGTCCGGGCGTCATTCGACACGCGGGGCAGGGGGACACTATTATCGGGGAAGCGTCGGGCGTCATTTCGGAGCGGACCGAAGCGATCGCCGACGTCCTGAGAAAAGCCGGCTTTGCGGTATCCGTCTCGGATAACGTCATGGGGCTGATCTGGGGAAAGCTTCTCGTCAACGTCGGCATCAACGCCCTGACTGCGATCACGGGCTTGAAAAACGGGCGGCTCGTCGATTTTCCCGAGACGAATGAACTCTTGGCGCTGGCAATCGAGGAAGCCGTCGCCGTCGCGACGAAAAAAGGCGTTCGGGTGAACGTCGCGGAACCAGTGCGGCACACGCGCGAGATAGCGAAGAAGACGGCCGGGAACAGGTCCTCGATGCTGCAGGATGTCTGTCGTCACAGACAGACGGAGATATCCGTCATCAACGGAGCGATCGTCGAAGAAGGCCGGCGTCTGGGGGTTCCGACTCCCGTCAACGCTGTCCTCGCCAACCTTGTAGCGGTTCGCGAGAAGACGTATGATGAATCGGAATTTGCTCTCTTGTAGAGCATGACGATACGACAGGAGGGGTTTGCAATGACGTGGAAACGAAGACTGGCGGTTCTTCCGTGCGGCGTTCTGGCTGTCGCTGCGCGCGCGACGTTCGCCTGCGCCGAAGCGAAGTACTCGTACAAACTGGGACACTCGGTGAGCGAAAAACACCCCTATCATCTGGGCGCCGAATGATTCAAGGCCCTTGTCGAGAAAGAGACGAAGGGCGACGTCTCAATCTCCCTGTTTCCGAACAACCAGCTCGGAACGGGGGAGCGGGATCTTCTCGAAGGACTGCAGCTCGGCACGGTCGATTTCTACGTCGGTTCGACCGGTCCGATGGGCGGGTTCGAGAAGAAATTCATGCTCTTTGATTTCCCCTTCCTCTTCAAATCGAAACAGCACGCCTACAACACCCTGGACGGAAAGACCGGACAGTATGTCATGGGGCTTCTCGAAAAGCAGGGGTTGAAGGGGCTTGCCTGGTACGAAAACGGCTTCCGTCACGTGACCAACTCCAGGCGTCCGATCGCGGTCCCGGCCGATGCGAAGGGACTGAAGCTGCGTACGATGGAGAACAAGGTCCACATGGCGATCTGGAAGGCGCTCGGAGCGGACCCGACTCCGATGGCGTGGGGGGAGATCTTTACGGCGCTGCAGCAGGGAACGGTGGACGGACAGGAAAACCCCATTCCGGTCATTTACACGTCGAAAGTCTACGAGGTCCAGAAGCATCTCTCCCTGACGGGGCATGTCTTCTCGCCTGCGATGATCATCATGAGCAAGGCGAAATTCGACGCTCTGCCGAAGGAGTATCAGACGATCGTCCTGAAGGCGGCCGTGGAATCCGCGACCTATCAGCGCGAGCAGATCACGTCGATGGAGAACGAACAGGCAGCGAAGCTGAAAGAACTCGGGATGACCGTGACGACAACCGACACGGCGGCGCTCCTTGAGGCGACGAAGCACGTTTACGAGCAGTTCAAGGGGGAACTCGGAGCCGACGCAAGGCTCCTCGACGAAATCATCGCGGGAAAATAGACGGAGCAGGAGCGGGGCGCGAAGCATCGATTCGCGCCCCGCTCGCATGGGAGTGGCCGGAAACATGCGGTTTCTCAGAAAACTTCTCGGGTGCGTCAATACCGTCACCGAATATTTCGTGAGCGTTCTTTTCGTCCTTATGGTCGTGGTGGTTTTTCTGCAGGTGATCTTCCGCTTCCTGCTCCACGCGTCGCTTCCATGGTCCAAGGAACTGTCGCGCTATATTCTCGTGTGGCTGTCGTTTCTCGGCGTCGCGATCATCGCGTGCATCTTCTTCGGCGCAATCTCGGGTTCCGCCGTCGCCTGCGTCGCGGCGATCGGCACGATACTGATTCCCTCCATGGTCCGGAGGGGATACGACGCGCCGTTCTCGACGGCGGTCCAGGCGTGCGCCGGAACGCTTGGCGTCATGATTCCGCCCAGCATTCCGATGATCATCTACGGGGTCATGACCGGCGTCACGATCGGCGGACTCTTCATGGGGGGCATCCTGCCGGGGTTTTGCGTCGGAGGCTCCCTGATGATCGTCGCATGGATCATCGCGAGAAAGCGCGGATATAAGGGCGACGAAAAACCGTGCGCCGCACATATCTGGACGACGTTCAAGGACGCGATCCTCGCCCTCCTGATGCCCGCGATCATTCTGGGCGGGATCTACGGGGGCGTCTTCACTCCGACAGAGGCCGCCGTGGTGGCCGTCGTCTACGGTTTCGTCATCGGCTTCTTCGTCTATAAGGAGCTTCACTTCAGGGATCTGAAGGAAATTCTCGTCAATTCGGTCGTCGGGACGGCGATGATCATGTTCATCATCGCGACATCGTCGGTGTTCAGCTGGATCCTGACGGCTCAGAAGATTCCGCAGAGCGTCGCGGAATCGATTCTTTCGTTTTCCCGAAATCCGGTCATCGTCATGTTTCTGATCAACGTTTTGTTGCTTTTCATAGGGACATTCATGGAGACGGTGGCCTCAATCATCATCCTGGTTCCGGTGCTTTTGCCCGTCATCACGCAGCTCGGAATCGACCCGTTGCACTTCGGCGTTCTCATCGTCGTGAATCTTGCCGTGGGGATGGTGACGCCCCCCCTTGGAGTCTGCCTTTTCATGGGGTGCCGGATCGGAAACGTGTCTCTCGAGGAAATAACCCGGGCGGCATGGCCGTTCATCATGGTGATGATTCTGGACATATTTATCCTCGCGTATGTTCCGTGGATTTCGACGGTGTTGCCGAAACTCGCCGGTCTGTACTGAACCGTCTTTTCGAAAAAGCGGCGCGGAAGAGAGTTTCTCTCTTCCGCGCCGTCGTTTTACGAAATCTGGAAAAGATCCCGATACGTCGGATATGGCCACAAATCCCGCGCGATGAGGGATTCCGCGGCGTTACAGAGCGCGCGGGTCGAATCGAGAAGGGGAAGCCCCTCGGTCGTCAGCAGCATTGCGTTTTCGTCCGTATCTCCTTCGGATGCGCGGGCATGCAGTTCATCGAGGCGGGTGCACTTTTCGATGAGTCCGGCTTTCAGGGAGGCAAGTTTTCCGATGCACCGGGAGAGCGTCTCCTTCTCCCCGACGCCGTCGGGAACGAAGGAGAGCGATTGCCCTTCGAGAATCATCTGCCGGGACAGCGCGGGCAGAATCCCCTCAACGATCATCGATTTCAGAATGCCGACTTCGATATCGACGGTCTTCACGAATTGCTCCATCCGGATCTCGTAGTACGCGTCGATCTCTCTCTCGGAGAGAATGTTGAGACCCGACAGAAGTTCCTTGTTTTCAGGCCTGAGGTAGAGAGCCAGCGCCTCCTGCGTCGTCTTTGCGATCGTCAGGCCGCGTCGTTCCGCCTCCATGCACCACTCCTCCGAATAGCAGTTTCCCTCGAATCGTATGGGCGCGCTTTCTTTGGCGGCGTGCGCGATGACTTCAATGGCGACGTCGTTGACGTCCGCCGCGCCGGCTGATACACGGGCCTCGATCAGACGCGTCATTTCCTCGATTCCCCATGCCCAGACGGCCATGATCATGGTCAGCGGACCGGCGATCGACTGCGGCGCGCCGGGGGCGCGGAACTCGAACTTGTTTCCCGTGAAGGCGACCGGCGAGGTCCTGTTCCGGTCGGAATTGTCGCACAGGATGGCGGGGAGCTTGTTCAGTCCGAGGTCGATCATGGCCTGTTCGGGCATGACGCCGTTCGTTCCGTTGGCGAACCCGTCGAGGAGCGACGAAAGCGTGCTTCCGAGAAAGACGCTCAGGATCGCGGGGGGCGCCTCGTTGCCGCCGAGCCGGTGCATATTCCCCGGAGAGGCGACCGCGGCGCGCAACAGGCTGTTGTATCGGGAAAATCCGAGCAGGAACGCCGAAAGGAACGTGAGGAACTGGACGTTCTTCTTCTGGTTCGTTGACGGCATCAGGAGATTTCTGCCCTCGCTGTCCCGCAGGGAGAAGTTGATATGCTTCCCGCTGCCGTTAAGGCCCGAAAAGGGCTTTTCATGCAACAGCAGGGCGAAATCGTGGCGTCGGGCCATCTGTCGCATCGTCTCCATGATGAGCTGGTTCTGATCGCACGCCTGATTGGCTTCGGCGAGCTGCGGCGCGAATTCGAACTGGCACGGAGCGACTTCATTGTGTCGCGTGTCGATGACGACGCCGAGCCGATACAGGTCGCGTTCGACATCTTCCATATAGGAAAGGACTCTCGGCGGAATGGATCCGAAATAGTGATCCTCCATCTGCTGCCCTTTGGGCGGCGGACACCCGAAGATCGTCCGGCCGCAGAACTGCAGGTCGGGGCGTTTTCTCGCCAGCGGCGCGTCGACGAGAAAGTATTCCTGCTCGGCGCCGACCGTCGCATGCGCCGAGCGGACCCCTCTGTTCCCGAAGAGCTTGAGCAACTTGAGCGCGCGCGACTCTACGGCTTCGAGCGCCTTGAGAAGAGGGGTCTTCAGATCGAGCGGCGTTCCGTCGTACGAGATGAAGACGGAGGGGATGCAGAGCGTTCCGCCCTTCTTGCTCATGATGAGGAAGGCGGGGCTTGAAGGATCCCATGCGCTGTACCCGCGCGCTTCGAACGTCGACCGGATGCCGCCCGAAGGGAACGAAGAGGCGTCGGGTTCGCTCTGGATGAGCTGTTTGCCCTTGAACGACTCGAGCGGGTGCCCCGTTTCGTCGGAAGAAAGGAACGAGAGGTGCTTTTCCGCGGTCTGTTCGGTTCGGGGCTGGAACCAGTGCGTCCAGTGCGTTGCGCCTTTGGTGATCGCCCATTCCTTCATTGCCGCCGCCACCATGTCGGCGACGTTGGGATCGAGTTTCTGTCCGCCCTCCATGGCGGCGATAAGGTTGTTGTACACCTCCTGCGGCAGGCGGTCTTTCATTGCCCTGCGGTCGAAAACGTTGACGCCGAAAATATCGCGAGGTCTGTCGAACTGCATCGGTTTCCCCTCCTATTCGGAACGTACAATCCGGATGGCGGAGTTATAGCACGAAAGAGTGTGTTGCGCAATATGCGGCCTAATATTTTGCAAGAAAGACCATTTTGGCCGAAATAATGCATGCGATAAGCGTTTTGAAACAGAAATACGCGCAAAAAATCTGCTACGATATCTTGGCTTGATAGAACGGCCTGCTCCATTCAAAACAGTACGTTTTATGAATTTTATGCCGTAATGTAAGTATAATCTTCGGGGCCGGATGGTGTAAAATCAAAGCAAGCGATGTATTTTGAAGTGGGGGAGAGCCTATGAGACTTCGAAAGGAATTCACCTTCGACGCGGCGCACAATCTGATCCGGTACAAGGGCGCGTGCGAACGCCTTCACGGACATACATACAGGCTGGCTGTCGAGATCGAGGGGACCGTAAACGACGACGACATGATCATCGATTTCTGCGAAGTCTCATCCGTGGTCCGCGAAAGGGTGCTTTCGAAGCTGGACCACGCGTACCTCAACGACCTCCTGGAACAGCCGACGGCGGAAAATATCGCACTGTGGGTGTGGAAGCTGATCGACGAACCGCTGAAGAGAGGAAACTGCGAGCTCTGCGCCGTGATCGTGTGGGAGACTGCGACGAGCAGCGTGACCATCGAAAGGAGAGACGTTCATGCGCGATGTGCAGAATGAACGTGATTCCCGAAATATCCCCATAGACCGGGTTGGGGTGAAGGATCTCTCCTATCCGATCTCCGTGCTCGATCCCGCGGAGAAAGTGCAGCACACCGTCGCCACGCTCAGCATGTCCGTCTCGCTGCCCAAGGAGTACCGCGGAACGCATATGAGCCGCTTCATCGAAGTCCTCGACGAGTTCAAGGAAAAGCTTACGATCGCTTCGATGGAGCACATGACCGAACGGCTGCGCGAGTCCCTCGACGCGGATACGGCCGAGATCGTGGTGTCGTTTCCATATTTCATCTCGAGATCCGCTCCCGCCACCGGCATCGGCAGCCTCTCCCGCTACGAGGTGACGTTCACCGCGATCAAGGGAGAGGACTTTTTCGACCTGCGTACGACCGTGACGGTCCCCGTCCAGACGCTTTGTCCCTGTTCCAGGGAGATATCCGACCGGGGAGCGCACAACCAGCGGGGATACGTCCGCATCTCGGCGAGGATGCGTGGGATCGTGTGGATCGAGGAGCTTGTGGATATGGCCGAATCTTCGGCCTCCGCGCCGGTGTACACGCTTCTCAAGCGGGAGGACGAGAAGACCGTCACCGAGATGGCGTACGACAATCCCCGGTTTGTGGAGGACGTGTTGCGCGAAGCGGTCGTCCGCCTTCAGGAAGAACCGAGAATCCTCTGGTACCGGGTCGATGTGGTCAGTCACGAGAGCATTCACAACCATGACGCGTTCGCGAGCGTCGAGCGTTCGAAGAACGGCTGGAAAACTGCGTAACGGGGAGGCGTATCGGATGCGAGTCCTTTTTGCGGGAAAAGAATTTCGTCGTCTCTGGGACATTCTCGCCCCTGCGTTTCATGAGTACGAGACGGATGTCGCCGCGGACGACGAACTTCCCGGAAAAATCCGGGATGCGGAGGTTCTCATCGTTCGGCCCATGCCTGTTGACGACGCGCTGCTCGCGACGGCAGGGAAGCTGCGGATGATTCAGCAATGGGGAACCGGCGCTGAGGGGATGGATCTCGACGCTTGTGCGCGCAGGGGAATATACGCCTGCAATGTTCCCTCGCGCGGAACGGGAAACGCCGAAAGCGTCGCGGAAATGGCGATCATGCACATGCTTCTTCTTGGCCGAAGGTATTCCCGTTCGCAGGAAAAACTGAACGAAGGCAAAATTTTCACTCCTCCCGGGACGGCCCTCTGGAAGAAGAAAGCGTGCGTCATCGGTCTCGGCGGACTGGGGCATTCCATCGTCGAACGCCTCGTGTGTCTCGGGATGAACGTCGTCGGAGCGAACCGGACCCAGAAGGAGGAGTTCTGGGACTGGGGACTCACGGAAGTCTACCCTCTCTGCGATCTCGAGAAGGCCGTCGCCGGTTGTCGTTTCGTGATTCTCGCATTGCCGCTGAACCGGGAGACGGAAAACATCATCGGCGAGCCCTTCTTTCGGTCGATGGAGCGGGATGCGTTCTTCATCAACGTGGCGCGTGGCGGCGTCGTGGTCCGGGAGGCTTTTGAACGGGCCCTCGAAAACGGATGGATCGCCGGAGCCGGCCTCGATGTGGTCTGGAAAGAACCTCCCGATGCAGCCGACCCGCTGCTTCATCATCCGAACGTTACGGTCACGCCCCATGTCGGAGGCGTGACGGATGCGTCCCTGACGGGCGTCCTGAATTTCATTCTCCAGAATATCGCCCGCCTCGGCCGTGGAGAAAAGCCGCTTTCTTGTCTGAACGAACGGCAGCTCGACAGGTGACGATCTTCGGAGAATCCTCGATTCCGGGGGGATAGCGCATTCCATGAGGTTCTCGTTTCTGCGGATTCTGTACTTCTCCCTGCTTTTGGCGGTCGCTGCAGCGTCCGTGCGCATCTACACGGAGTGGTGGACGCAGTATGACCGGGCGCACCCGAAGGTGGCCATCGCGGAAAGCCGCACCTACCAGGAAGAAGTTCCCTTCAGCGGCATTCTCATCTGGAAGGACTATCTTCTCAAGACGTCATGGGAGGGGCGCGTTTCGTATCCGGCCGGCGCGATGGCGCGCGTCGCCAAGGGAACGGTGGTCGCGGTCGTCGCTTCGCGGGCCGGGAAAATGGCGGTTCGCGCCCCGGAACAGGGGTATTTCGTCGCCGGATACGACGGAGCCGAGGAGAAATGGTCGTATTCCCAGTTCTGGTCCGGAGAAGGGACGCTTCCTTCTTCGCCGTCCTTCGTTCGGATCGGCGAAGGGGCGCACGTCGCGCGCGGCGATCCGGTCGGGAAAATGATCCCGCAGCCGCAGGAACTGCGATGCATCGCGTTCGTCGACCTTTCCCCGCTTCTGGTGAAGGCGCTCGACGAAGGAGTCGTCCGCGTCCGCGTTCGCGATGCGGAATGGCCTCTGAAGACGAAGGTCCGCGTTTTTCAGAAGCTTCATGAACGACGCGGAAAGATTTACCTTTCGTTGCCGTTTTTTCCGATTGATATTGTGCAATCGAGACTTGTGTCGTATCGTATCATGGCTGGAGGGTATTCGGGCGTCTCTGTTCCCGAATCCAGCGTTGTCATGAGAAACGGCCGCATGGGCGTTTTCGTCGTTGAAGGGACGATATCGAAATTCGTCGAGGTCAAGGGGATGCCCCTTCCCGAACACCTGTTTCTCGCGACGGAAGGATTGACTCCCGGCAAAGTGGTCATACTCGATGCGGATACCGCACGGGAAGGGACTGTACGTCTATGGTGAACGGAACAGGCGACCGGATTCGATCGGTCAGGGAACGAATGAGCGGCGCGGCCTCGGCCTCGGGGCGCGATCCCGGCGACGTCGCGCTCGTCGCGGTTACGAAGACCCGGACGTTGCAGGAGATCGAGGACGCGCTGTTGTCCGGATGCATCGACTACGTCGGCGAAAACAGGGTTCAGGAAGCCGAGATGAAGCGGCCTCAATGGTCCGGCGCGACGAGAACGCCGTGGCGTCTGATCGGACATCTTCAGCGGAACAAGGCGAGGAAAGCCCTTTCGCTTTTCGATGCCGTGGACAGCATCGATTCCTTCGATCTGGCCTCGACGCTTCAGCGTATTCTTGAAGAACAGGGCGAAAACAGGATTCTTCCCGTCATGGTGGAAGTGAACACATCCGGAGAGGCATCGAAGCACGGCGTGCTTCCGGAAGAGGCGGAACCCCTGCTTGCGTCGATTCTCGGGTCCTGTCCCCTGCTTCGTTGCGACGGCCTGATGACCGTCGGCCCGTTGAGCGACGAAGAACGCGTGGTCCGGAACGCCTTCCGTTCGTTGCGTACGCTGCGGGATTCGCTTTCGGACCGTCTCCATGTCGCAATCGGAGAGCTCTCCATGGGTATGAGCGGCGATTTCGAGTGGGCCATCAAGGAGGGCAGCACCATGGTGCGGATCGGCTCGGCTCTTTTCGGTCCGCGTGTGATTGCGGAAAGCCCGGGGAGGTGAACCATGTTCGAACGGATACTGTCTCTCCTCGGACTCGAAACCTCTGCGGAGCCCGAAGACGAGGAGACGGACGAAGGTTTCGGGGAAAACGAGGAGCATGAGGAGCGGCGAACCAGGGTGCTGACTCCCCCGCCTGCGCGGGCCGACATTGTAATGTGCCGCGGGACGGTATGCGTCGGACGGAAGGAAGCGCTCGCGGAAGCTCTTCGATCCGGCCAGATGGTCATTGTGGATCTCCGGGGCATGGAACGGGAGGACGGGCAAAGCGTTCTGGATTTTCTCTGCGGCGTGGCTTTTTCCATGCGGGGCAACGTCGTACGGGTTTCGCAGGCTGTCTTTCTCGCGCTCCCGAAAAAATCGATGATGGAGGAATGGGAGGAAAAAACCAGTGGCTGATCTCCTGACCGCGCTCGACATCGAGAACAAGACGTTCTCGAAATCGATGCGCGGCTACACGCAGACCGAAGTGGACACGTTCCTCGACAGGGTTGCCGACGATATTCAGAGATACGTCGAGATAAACGCCGAACTCAAGCGCCGCATCGAACGACTGGAAGAACAGATCGGCGAATACACGAACCTGAAGGAGACGCTTCAGGGCACGCTCCTTATGGCGCAGAAAACGGCCGAAGCGAAGGAAGAAACATCGAACAGACAGGCAGAGGCGATCATATCGGATGCGAAAGTCCGCGCCGAACGGATCCTTCTCGATGCGGCGTCGGAACGGGATTCCCTGGCGGGGGAAATGATTCGTATCCGCCAGGAACGGCAACATTTCATCGCCGAGTTCCATGGACTTCTCTCCCGTTTCAAATCGATCCTCGATGCGACGGAAAAACCTTCCGAACCGGCCGCCGAAGCCGGCTGCGGGCAGAGCGGAGCCTGATGCGCGATAGCGCCCCGGCCGCGGCAGGCCAGTCGAATTCCGGGCTTGCCGTTCGCTATCTCAGGGGCGTCGGTCCCGTGCGCGAGGCGATGCTGCACAAACTCGGCATCGACACTGCGGAAGATCTCCTGTTCTTTTTTCCGCGACGCTATGAGGACAGAAGAACGCTCACGTCCCTCGCGTCGCTCGCACCCAAAGAAAAAGCGTCCCTTCTCGTTCGTGTCGTCGCGGTTGAAACCCGACGGGCGCGCGGACGCTCCATGACGCTGACGTCCGCCCTGATCTCGGACGGAACGAATCTCGGGACGGCATTATGGTTCAACAGGACCGACATCGAACGGGTTCTCTCGCCGGGGCGGATGGTCGCCCTTTTCGGCCGGATCGATACGCGTTCGGGGAAGCCGGTCGTCCTGAGTCCGGAATTCGAGGTCCTGGACGAACGGGAAGACGCGTCCACAATCGGCAGGATCGTTCCGGTGTATAACGCGACGGCCGGATTGCCTCAGAAATGGCTCAGGAAAATCGTGGACGCGGCGATGGATCTCCGTCTCCCCGACGTCCGCGACGTCCTCCCCCCGGAAATCCGCGCCGCGAAACAATTTCCCCCCGCGCAGGAATCGATCCGGGAAATGCACCATCCGACGGATCGCGTCCCGTGGAAGCGCTCGCGGGACCGGTTGGCGTTCGAGGAATTCTTTCTGCTCCAGGTCGGTCTCGCTCTCAGAAGAAAGCTGCATCGGACGCGGGAAACCGCGGAAGCCCTTCCGAAACATGGACCGCTCCTGAATCGTTTTCTGGAAGAAGTGCTTCCCTTCGCTCCGACGAAAGCCCAGCTCAGAGTCATCGCGGAGATCGGAGAAGACGTGTCGGAATCCGTCCCGATGAATCGCCTGCTTCAGGGAGACGTCGGATCGGGGAAGACGCTTGTCGCCATAGCCTCCGCGCTTATGGCCGCCGATGGAAAGGCGCAGACGGCCGTCATGGCCCCGACGGAAATCCTTGCCCAGCAGCACTGGTATAAAATGAAATCCCTCCTCGATCCTCTCGGCATTCCGGTGGTCCTCCTTTCCGGCGGGAACACAGGAGCCGCCAGAGAGGAGGCGCTCCGCATGCTGGAAACGGAAACGCCTCTTCTCGCCGTGGGAACGCACGCCCTGTTTTCGGAAACGGTTCGTTTCGCGCGGCTCGGCGTCGTCGTCATCGACGAACAGCACCGGTTCGGCGTTCTCCAGAAGCAGTCCCTCCGGGCGAAGGGGATCGCGCCGCACACGCTCGTGATGACGGCCACGCCCATTCCGCGGACGATGACGCTTTCGGTCTATGGGGATCTGGCCGTTTCCGTCATCGATGAACTTCCCGCGGGACGCCTCCCGGTCGAAACACGCCGCGTCCCCCCCGGGAACAGGAAGGCGATCGAGAAAGCGATCCGGGATGCGGTCCGCGAAGGCGGCCAGGCGTACTGGGTGTGTCCGCTCGTCGAGGAAAGCGAGGCGATTCAGGCCGTATCCGTGACGGAACGCTTCGGATCCCTCGCGGCGGCTTTCCCGTCGCTGCGCGTCGGGTTCCTGCACGGGCAGCTTCCGTTCGCCGAGCGGGACCGGACCATGCGGCTCTTTGCGTCCGGAGGACTGGACATTCTCGTTGCGACGACAGTGATCGAAGTCGGGGTGGACGTCCCGAACGCCTCGCTGATGATCATCGAGAACGCGGGGCGTTTCGGATTGTCGCAGCTTCATCAGCTCAGGGGAAGAATCGGCAGGGGAGCGAAGGGCGGAACGTGTCTGTTGCTTGACGCATCCCGATCCGGACCCGCGCGGGAGCGCATCGACGTCCTCTGCTCGACGTGCGACGGATTCGCCATCGCGGAGGCGGACCTTCGTCTTCGCGGCCCCGGAGAACTGTGCGGGGTCCGGCAGCACGGCATTACGGACTTCAGGGTGGCGGATCTCCTCCGGGACCGGCGTCTGCTTGAGGAAGCCAGGGCGTCGGCTTTTTCGCTGGTCCGGGAGGATCCGGGACTTTCGGCGTTTCCGGAACTCCGCGAGCGCGTGATGCGCGTATACGGAGACGTCCTCCGCCTAGTGGAAACGGCATGAAACGAGAACATTCGGCGCTGCTCGCGAAGATCCTCTCGCGCACGGCGATGACGGAAGCGATGCTTCGCCTGCGCCTTCACAGGCAGGGCCTTTGCGGGGACGAAGCGGACTCGCTGGTCCGGGATGCGCACGATCTGGGAATGGTGGACGACGAAGCGTATGCGCGGCTCTTCGTCGAAGGGCATCAGAGTTGGGGGAACCGGAGGATCCATGACGACCTGAGACGGCGCGGCGTTTCCGATACGCTGCTTCGACGGGTGCTTGACGAGCGGTCTCCGGGTGAAGAGGAAGCGGCGCACCTTCTGTGCCGCGAATTGGCTGAAACCGGATTGCACGAAGAAAGCATTGTTCCGAGGCTGCTTCGACGCGGTTTTTCCGTTTCGACTGCGCGAGAAGCAGCGGAAAGGGCTTGTTCCGAAATTGATCGACCGGTAGAATAAGGCGTTACACGAAAAGCGTGCGGTCCGACAATCGAATACGTCGGCGCACCTAGAAAATAAATCAGGAAGGAGCACCCGGAATGAATCTGACAATTGCCATCTTGGGTATTATCGCGGGAATCGCCGCAGGCGTCGCCGCGGGATTCCTGCTTTCGAAAACAATGGGGACCAAGCACCTCGAGGGCGCGAAAAGCCAGGCGAGAGCGGTGTTGCAGGAAGCGGCGGCGGAAGCGGATCGCCTGAAAAGGGAAAAGCTCACCGAGGCGAAGGAGGAAATCTTCCGGCTTCGCCAGGAAGTCGAACGCGAGGGCAAGGAACGGCGCGCCGAATTGCAGCGAGCGGAGCGCCGGCTGGAACAAAAGGAAGAGAATCTGGACAAAAAGACGGAGCGCGTGTCCCACAAGGAGGACGAACTCAAGGCGCGGCACGAAGAACTTGACGCCCGGATGGCCGAGGCCGAAGCCCTCAGGGAGCGGCAGTTGCAGCGTCTCGAGGAGATCGCATCCCTGACGAGCGAGGAAGCCAGGGATATTCTCCTGCGGCAGGTCGAACTTGACGCCCAGCACGTGATCGGTCTCCGCCTCAAGGAGCTCGAGGAAAAAGCGAAGCGCGAGGCGGACCGGAAAGCCAAGGAAATCATCGTGACCGCCGTTCAGCGCTGTGCGGTGGAATATACGTCGGAAGTCGCCGTAAGCGTCGTTCCGTTGCCGTCGGACGAGATGAAAGGCCGGATCATCGGCCGGGAGGGCCGGAATATCCGTTCCTTCGAGGCAGTGACCGGCGTCGACCTTATTGTCGACGACACGCCGGAAGCGGTTACGCTGAGCAGCTTCGACCCCGTCCGCCGTGAAATCGCCCGTCTCTCTCTGGAGCGGCTTGTCATGGACGGAAGGATCCACCCCGCCCGCATCGAGGAACTGGTCGAAAAGGCCGCGAAGGAAGTCGAGGAGAATATCGTCGAGGCGGGGGAAAGCGCCCTGCTGGATACGGGAATCAAGAATATGAACATGGAGCTTGTCCGGACGATCGGCCAGCTGAAGTACCGCTACAGCTACGGACAGAACGCGCTTCAGCACAGCCTCGAGGTGGCGCATATCGCGGGGATCATAGCGGCGGAACTCGGACTCGACGAGGAACTGGCGCGTCGCGCGGGGCTCCTGCATGACATCGGCAAGGCCGTGGACCACCAGGTCGAAGGACCGCACGCCGTGATCGGCGCGGACCTCGCGAAACGGTTCAACGAATCGCCGGTCGTGATCAACGCGATCGCCTCGCATCACGAGGATGTTGAACAGCAGGGCGTATACGACGTCATCATCGCCGCCGCGGACGCCGCGAGCGCCTCGCGTCCCGGCGCGCGCCGCGAAAGTCTCGATGCGTACGTCCGAAGGCTGGAGAAGCTCGAGGATCTCGCGAAGTCCTTCAACGGGGTCAGCAAGGCGTACGCGATTCAGGCCGGGCGCGAAGTGCGGGTCGTTGTCTCTCCGAATATCACGGACGACGGACTCGTGCACAAGCTGGCGTTCGACATCGCCCGGAAGATCGAGGACGAAATGAAATACCCGGGGCAGATCA
>CALMZW010000258.1 GCA_937870605.1 uncultured Synergistaceae bacterium | reverse complement strand
AGGAAGTGATGGGCGCCGCGAGGGATCCCGCGGACCTGCTCGATGAATGCGAGGGCAAGAAGCGCCGTCTCGCGGGCCGGCAGCTTTGGCTCGTCTCGGGAATCGCGCTCGCCGCGTCGCTCTTTCATCTGTACACGGCGGCGTACGGCCTGCTCTCGGCCATGTACCAACGGAGCATCCACTGGATGCTCATGGGAACGCTGATTTTTCTGCTCTACCCCGGAACGAAGAAACGTTCCCGGCTCAAGATCGACTGGTGGGATTATGTCCTCGCGGGGCTGACCATCCTCGGGTGCATGAACATCATCCTCAACTGGGAAGCCATTTCCATGCGCGAGGGGACTCCGATCACCTCGGATATCGTTCTCGGCGTCATGATGATCGTCCTGGTCATCGAGTCCGCGCGGCGCTCCATGGGGTGGGCGCTTCCGTCCGTGGCGATCGTCGCGATGATCTACGCGATGACGGGGCCGTACCTTCCCGACATGATCGCGCATGCGGGGTTTTCGCTCGAAGAACTCGGTCCGTTCCAGTACCTCCGCACCGACGGAATCTTCGGCGTTCCGCTCGGAGTGTCGGCCACGTTCATCTTCCTGTTCGTGGTCTTCGGATCGTTCCTGAGCGTGTCGGGCGCGGGGCAGTTCTTCATCGACCTCGCCATCGCGCTCACGGGGCGCAGCGTCGGCGGTCCGGGCAAGGCCGCGGTCGTATCGAGCTGCCTCATGGGAATGGTGTCGGGCAGTTCGGTCGCGAATGCCGTCACGACAGGAGCTTTCACGATTCCGCTCATGAAGACAGGCGGCTATACGTCGACCTTCTCGGGCGCGGTCGTCGCGGCCGCGTCGACAGGGGGCCAGGTCATGCCGCCGATCATGGGCGCGGCGGCCTTTATCATGGCGCAATTCCTCGGGGTGGCGTACTGGGAGATCGTCGTGGCTGCGTTCATCCCGGCGACGCTCTACTTCCTGTCGCTCTTCGCGATGGTGCACTTCCGCGCCGCGAGACGGGGAATCACCGGCCTGCCGGAGAACATGATCCCGAATGTCCGGCTGGTGCTGAAAAACGGCTGGCACTACATCATTCCGCTGGTCACGCTCGTGGGGTTCCTCGCAACGGGATACTCCCCCGTGAAGGCGGTCTTCTGGTCGATCGTCCTTATGGTCGCCGCGACCTGGCTCGGTCGCCCCGAGTACCGCATGACGCCGAAGAGCGTCCTGCAGGCGCTGATCGAGGGCGCCATGGGAGCCGTCGAAGTCGCGGCCGCCTGCGCCTGTTCGGGGCTCATCATCGGCGTCATCGGCATCACCGGCATCGGGCTCGCGTTCTCGTCCTTCGTCATGAGCATGTCGTACGGAATCCTGCCGCTCGCGCTCATACTCACGATGATCGGCTCGATCATCCTCGGAATGGGCGTCCCGACGACCGCGCAGTACATCATCACGTCGACGCTCGCGGCTCCGGCCCTGCATGCGATGGGGGTGCCGCTCATGTCGGCGCATCTGTTCTGCCTGTACTTCGGCGTGCTCGCGGATGTGACGCCGCCCGTGGCGCTCGCGACCTACGCGGCTGCCGGCATCGCCGGGTCCGGCGTTCTCGCGACCGGGTTCACGGCGCTGATCACGGCGTTCGCCGGGTTCCTCGTGCCCTATATGTTCGTGTACAACCCGGCGATCCTGTGCCAGGGGTCCGTGCTGTCGATCGCGTGGAGCACCACGGCCGCCCTTATGGGCGTCATCGGTCTCGCCGCGGGCATCCAGGGATTCTACAAAACCCGTCTGACCATCGTGGAGCGCGTATTGCTGCTGGCCGTGCCGTTCATGCTCATTTATCCGAGCGTCATAGCCGACATCGTCGCGGTCGTGATCCTCGTCGGACTGTATCTCTTCCGCTCCAGGTCCGGGCGTGGAACGCCGACGCCCGCGCCGACGCCGGAAGCGTAATACGAACGAAATTCGTCTGATACAAGAGGAGGTGCGGAAAAAGTGCCCACAAAACTCATCAAGCCGGTCATGTCCGCGGACGAAGCGGTCCGGAACGTGAACGACGGAATGTCCGTCATGGTCGGCGGCTTCAACTACGGCGGCGTTCCCTACACGCTCGTCGACGCGCTCGTGAAGTCCGGCGTGAAGGATCTCCACCTGATCGCCAACGACACGCTCTACGCCAACGACAAGGTCCCGGAAGGAATCGGCCACGGGATGCTCGTCGTGAACGGGCAGGTGCGAAAGGTCACCGCGTCGCATATCGGGCTCAACCGCGAGACGGGGCGGCTTTTCAACGAAAAGAAGATGGAACTGGAACTCGTGCCCCAGGGCTCGCTCGTGGAACGCATCCGCGCGGGCGGCTTCGGGCTCGGCGGCGTGCTCACGCCGACCGGGGTCGGAACGTGCTACGAAGACGACAAGCAGATCGTCGAAGTCGACGGCAAGCGATATATCGTCGAAAAACCGCTTCGCGCGAACGTCGCGCTGATCCGGGCGCACAAGGCGGACCGCTACGGCAACCTGACCTACTTCGGGACCGGGCGGAACTTCAACCCCGCGATGGCGACGGCTGCGGATCTCGTCATCGCGGAAGTCGACGCCATTCTGGAACTCGGGGGCATCGATCCCAACGACGTCGTCACGCCGGGAATCCTCGTGGACATCCTCGTGCTGAAAGGAGACGGATACTATGCTTCCCGTACTTGATGAGGAGATCGTCCGTATCCGGATCGCCAAACGCATTGCGCTCGACCTCGAGGACGGATCGGTGGTCAACCTCGGAATCGGAATCCCGACGCTCGTGTCGGACTACGTTCCCGAGGGGCGTTCGGTCGTGACGCAGACGGAAAACGGCGTCGTCGGAGCCGGGCCGAAGCCCGAAAAGGACGACTGGCGCTTCATCGGCGCGGGCGGACGCTGTCTGTCGCTGCTTCCCGGGTCGAGCATCGTCGCGAGCGACATGAGCTTCGGGCTGATCCGTGGCGGGCACCTCGACGCGACGGTACTGGGCGCGCTCGAAGTGGACGAAAAGGGAAACCTCGCGAACTGGTGGATCCCGGGCAAGCTCGTTCCCGGCATGGGAGGCGCGATGGACCTCGTGACGGGCGCGAAGACCGTGTACGTCGCGACGACGCACTGCGACAAGAAGGGGAAATCGAAGCTCGTGAAGACCTGCACCCTGCCCCTGACGGGCGCCGAAGTCACGGACGTCATCGTGACCGAATTCTGCGTCGTCCGGAAGCTCGACGGCGTGATGACGCTCTGCGAAATCGCGCCGGAAGTCACGGTCGAAGAACTCGTCGCACACACGGACATGACGCTGAAGATCGCGAATACGGTCCTGCCTATGGAGGGATGCAAATGACCTGTACGACATCCGGGAAACACCCGGTGATCCTGTCGGCGTGCCGGACGGCCGGCGGAAAGTTCGGAGGGGCGTTCAAGGATCTGAGCGCTCCGGACCTCGGCGCGGCCGCGATCAAAGAGGCCGTGGCCCGCGCGAAGGTCGAGGCGTCCGACGTGGAGGAAGTCATCATGGGGAACGGCTGGCAGGCGGGCGTCGGCGCGAACCCGGCGCGGATCGCGCTCTTCCGGTCCGGCCTGCCGCAGAGCATCCCGGCGTTCACGATCAACAAGCGCTGCGGGTCGGGCCTTCGTGCGATCATGCTCGCGTCCGACCGGATCCGTCTCGGCGACGCGGCCTGCATGGTCGCGGGCGGCATGGAATCGGCGACGAATGTGCCCTACCTGCTCCCGGACGCCCGGTGGGGCATGCGGATGGGGGAGAAGAAGGCCGTCGACGGCCTGCATCAGGACGGCTTCATGTGTCCGCTCGCCGGAATGCTCATGGGCGCGACGGCGGAAATTCTCGTCAAAGAGTACGGCATCACGCGCGAGGAACAGGACGCCTACGCGCTCGACAGCCACAGGAAGGCCGTCGCGGCGATGGAGTCGGGCGCGTTCGACGACGAGATCGTGACGGTCGTCCTCAAGGACCGAAAGAAGGGCGACATCCCGGTCCGAGAGGACGAGATCCCGCGCAAGGACACGACCATCGAGGCTCTGGCCAAACTGCCGCCGGTCTTCTTCAAGGACGGAACGATCACGGCGGGGAGCAGCTCGGCGCTCTGCGACGCGGGCAGCGCGGTCGTCGTGGCCGATCCCGACTGGGCGGCGTCGAAGGGACTTGCGCCGATGGCGGAAATCCTGGGGTACGCGTCCGCGGCGCTCGCGGCGGACCACATGGGCCTCGGACCGACGCTCGCGATGCCCAAGGCGCTCGCGAAGGCGGGGATGACGCTTGCGGACATGGACGTCATCGAGATCAACGAGGCGTTCGCGGCGCAGATCATCGCGTGTCATCGGGCGTTGCCCTTCGACATGGACCGGCTCAACCTGCACGGCGGCGCGATCGCGCTCGGACACCCGATCGGCGCGACGGGCTCGAAGATCCTCGCGACGCTCATCAACATCCTGAAACAAAAGGACAAGGAACTCGGGATCGTCTCCGCCTGCATCGGCGGCGGCCAGGGCGTCGCGATGGTCGTGAGGCGGCT
>CALMZW010000257.1 GCA_937870605.1 uncultured Synergistaceae bacterium | reverse complement strand
GGCGCCCGTCAGCGCCATCCGGAGAGGCATTGCGAGTTCCTTGATCTTGATCGCCTTCGCGTTCGCCCATTCGCGCGTGAATGCCTCAAGATGCTCCGTTTCCCACGGGGCGCATGACAGAAGCTCCGAAAAGAAGTCCTTCAGGAGCGTCTTCTGCTCTTCCGTGACATCCTTCCCGTCATACCGTTCCCGAACGATATCGTACGAAAGGAAATATGAGGCGTAGGAGGCCAGTTCTTTGATCGTCTGTCCTCTTCCTCCCATAAGCGTGAGCGCGTCACGGAGATAGCGCCGTTCGAACGCATCGACCGGCAATCCGGCTTCCTTCCAGAAGGGCTCGACGAGGGAGAGACGCACTTCCGGATCGAGCATTTTGAGGTGTTCCTGATTGATGAAATTCAGTTTGTCCATATCGAAAACGGCGGGTTTTCGGGTAACCCGCGCCAGATCAAACAGCGCTGCCGCTTCATGACGGGTGTATATCTCCTTGTCGTCGCCGGCGTTCCATCCGAGATTTCCGAGGAAATTGAAGACGGCCTCCGGGAAATACCCCATATCCCTGTATTCGTAGACGCTCGTCGCGCCGTGGCGTTTCGAGAGTTTCTTCTTGTCCTTCCCGAGGATCATGGGAAGATGCGCGAAGAGCGGTCGTTTCCAGTTCAGCGCGTCGTAGAGCAGCAGTTGCTTCGGCGTGTTGGAGATGTGGTCCTCGCCGCGGATGACATGCGTTATTTCCATGCAGTGGTCGTCGACGACGACGGCGTAGTTATAGGTCGGCATCCCGTCGCTTTTCATGAGGACGATGTCTTTGAGCGTCTCGCTCTGCATCTCGATGCGGCCGTACACGACGTCGTCAAACGCAAGCGCCTTTCCCGAAGGGACGCGGAATATGACCGCGTCGCCTTCCGTGTACGCCAGTCCCTCGCGAAGCAACTGATCCGCATATTGCCTGTACAGGTGAAGTCGTTCCGATTGTCTGTACGGACCGTAGTCTCCGCCTCTGTCCGGTCCTTCGTCCCAGTCAAGCCCAAGCCAGACCATGCCGGCCATGATCGTGTCCTCGAATTCTTTCGTCGAGCGTTCGAGGTCGGTGTCTTCGATCCGGAGAACGAAAGAACCGCCGGTGTGACGCGCCCACAGCCAGTTGAACAGGGCGGTGTGCCCTCCGCCGATATGGAGCGCTCCGGTAGGGCTTGGGGCAAAGCGCACTCGTGTCTTTTCCATTTATGGATTCCTCCAAAAGAATATTTCGGGAGTGACGCAACGCCATTTTCCTCCCATTAGGGTATTATAACCTCCGGCACAACCGGAAAGGAGTTGAGTTCCCTGAAAGAGACAGTCCTCCTCATCGACGGACATTCGCTGGCCTTCAGAGCGTTCTACGCGCTCCCGGAGCTGACCGCGCCCGACGGCACCCCAACGAACATGCTTCACGGCTTTTTGTCCATGCTGTTGAAGACGCAAAGCACGTGGAATCCCGACGCGACGATTATCGTCTTTGACGCTCCGACGGAGACGTTTCGTCATGAAATCTATCCCGACTACAAGAAGGGAAGAAAACCGACGCCCGAGGCGTATAAGACACAGGTTCCTCTTCTTCAGGAGCTTCTGAAAATGATGGGGTTTCCGCTGGTGATCCGCGCCGGCGTCGAGGCCGACGATGTCATCGCGTCCATTGCCTGCCGGTCTGCGTCCGAAGGCGATACGGCGCTGATCCTGTCGTCGGATAAGGACCTGTTTCAGGTTCTGCGCGAAGGAATTCGCTTCGTGCGTCCGATCAAGGGAATCAGCTCTTTCCAGACATACGACGAAAAATCCTTCCATGAAGAATACGGCTTTGCGCCGTCTTCAATGCCCGATTATCTCGCACTTCTCGGCGACAGCATCGACAACGTTCCCGGCGTGCCCGGAATCGGGGAAAAAACCGGCAGACAGCTCATATCGGAGTACGAAACGCTGGACAATCTCTATGACCATCTTGAATCGCTCAAACCGGCCGTCAGAACAAAGCTCGGCGGAAACAGAGAGCGTGCGTACGCAAGCCGTGACCTCATTCGCCTGAGATGCGGGCTTTCGGTGGAAGAGGCGGACCTGTCCGCGGAGGCCGCGAACCTGCCGGAAGCCGAAAAGCTATGCCGGAGACTGGGCCTTCAGAAGATCGTCGGACAGTTGCGCGGGAAGAGCATTCCTGAAGCTGCAGAAAACACCGTCGAAGAGATTGAGGTTTTTTTGGGGCCGGACGAAGACGCTTCTCTTGAAGATCTTCTCCGCGAGGATTCGCTTGCCATCGTATCGAACTGTCTCTCCTCGCGGGAAGGGGAAGCGAAAACGGCTCTCGTTTCCTCCCGCGACGGTCGGACGTGGAGAGGGGCGACGCTCCCGGAGATTCTCGCCGAATGGATGCCGGGGCGGTTCATCGTGACGGACGATTACAAACACATCCTGTCGCATTTCGGGGATACGTCGCGAGTCCCGAGCGAAGCATTCGATCTGAAAACCGCGCATTATCTGCTTCATCCCGATATGTCCGCACACGATTACCAGGCGCTCGTTTCATCCGCAAACCTTCCCGCGTCGGCGGGAGGCACGCCGTGGGTGCTGCGGGATCGTTTTTCCTCCGGCATCGATGGCTACAGAGGGCTTTCGGACGTCATGAAACGGATCGACATCCCTCTCCTTCCCGTTCTTGTCGACATGGAACGGTACGGGATCCGCGCCGAAAAAAACGGCCTCGATGTCCTGGGAAACGAGTTGGAGGAGCGAATCGCATCCATCGAGAAGGCCGTTTACGCGTATGCGGGAACGGCGATCAACCTGAATTCCCCGAAACAGGTCGCGACGCTTTTGTTCGAGACATTATCCCTTCCGCCGCTCAAGGAAACGAAAACCGGCCTTTCGACGGACGTTCACGTGCTTGAGGAGCTTGCGGCGATGACCACGATAGACGCCACCGTCCCGAAGCTTCTTCTGGAGCATCGGGAGGTGACGAAACTCCTGTCCGGATTTGTCGTTCCGCTCCGGAGCGCTTCGGAGTCCGGGCAGGGGATCATTCACGGGATCTTCGAAGCTGCGACGACCGGGACGGGACGACTGAGCAGCCGCGAACCGAACCTGCAGAACCTTCCCGCATACGGTCCATGGGCCGCCAAGCTGAAGGCGTGCCTGATCCCTCACGAGAAGGGGCGAACATTCGTTTCAGCCGACTATTCCCAGATCGAGCTGCGGGTTCTCGCTCACCTGAGCGGTGAGGAACGGCTGAAGGAGGCTTTCGCCGCAGGACGGGACATCCACACGGAGACGGCGTCCCTGATATGGAACATGCTCCCGGAAATGGTATCGCCCGAGTTGCGACGAATGGCGAAAATGGTGAATTTCGGAATTCTCTACGGCATGAGCGCCTTCGGGCTTGCTTCACGACTCGGCATCAGCCGTCCCGAAGCCTCGAAGATCATCGAACGGTACTTTTCCGCGTTGCCCCGCGTGCAGGGCTATATCGAGGAAAGCGTTGAAGAGGCCGGTCGGCGCGGATATACGCGAACGTTCGCAGGGCGCATCCGGCCGTTGGCTGAAGTCCCTGCCGGTTCAAGGGACAAGGGAACCATCAAACGGATCGCCGTGAACAGTCCCATCCAGGGCACGGCCGCCGACATAGCGCGGACGGCCATGATCCGGTTCGGAGAACGATTCCCTGCCGACGGCGAGATCCGGCTGGTGCTTCAGATACATGATTCGCTCGTATGCGAATGTCCGGAGGAGAGCACGGATACGGTTATGTCGGAGCTTGTGCGTATCATGGAGAATTCCGCGGCGCTCAGCATCCCCCTCAGAGCGGAGCCCAAATCGGGAGGCAGTTTCGCCTTTGTGTGAGCCCGAAGCGTAGAGAGTCGATCGGGAAGTGTGATACAATACCCCATCGGAATTGCGGGTTTATTTTCATCATAGAGAGGACGATGCGCTTTGTTTATGAGGACCCTGCGGCAACAAATGCGATGGATCATGTTGTCCGTTACGATTCTTTTTGTGCTTTCCATTTTTGGCTATTACGGTTTTGACGGAACGAGCCGGAGATCCGGTGGAGACGGAGATGGAATTCAGGATTACGCAGTCGCTGAAGTGAACGGGAAAAAGATCATGCGCTCCGCTCTCGAGGAGAACCTTCGCCGTTACGTCGAGCGCGCGAATATCTCCAACCTTGAATCGGCCGATATGCCGAAGCTTCGCAGCGATACGCTTGACGGAATGATCATTCAGATGCAGCTCGAAAACGAAGCCAAAACTCAGGGCATACAGCCCTCGGAAGCCGATATAGACAAAGCTGTTTCGCGAATCAGCGATAATTTCCCCACAAAGGAAGCTTTCCAGCAGTATCTCGATCAGACCGGCACGAAAATAGCGGATCTCAGAAAGAGTCTTTCCGAACAACTGGCCCAGCAGAAGCTCATTGAAACGGCGCTGGCGACCGTGAAGGTGACGAGTTCCGACGTTCAGGCGTTTTACGACAAGACGAAGGATCTCTTCTTCCGTCAACCTGCGGGCGTCAAGCTCAACTTCGCCCGTTTCAAGTCCCTGGACGCCGCGAAAAAGGCTCAGGGCGCCCTTGCGCCTTCTTCGAAATGGGACGAAGTGATGGCGTCGCTTTCGTCGGCCGACCTCCTCGAGAAGTCTCCGTATGAAGCGCCTATCTTCGTTCCCGATACGGGATTTGTCGATAAGCTCGCTTCGATTGCGAGCCTGGACATTGACGTTCCCAGCGAGCCGATCACCCTGTCGAGCGACGATATTCTCGTCGTCCTGAAACGCGAAAAGGTCGATGCGCGCGTCGTTTCGTTCGACGAAGTCAGCAAGGACGTCACCGATCTCGTAACCCGGCAGAATCAGCAATCCGTGCAGGCGGAGTATCTTCAGAAACTCAGGTCGCAGGCAAAGGTCGCCATTCTTGATGCGAGCATTTTCCCTGCCGCCGAAGTCTCGAAGGATGTTGCTCCCGTAACCGCGAGCGGAGACTCCGCGAGTACGGATAAGAAATAGGCGATCATACAACCTTGACAGAAAAGGCTCCGCTGATAGAATAGAGCGCGTCTGTTTGAAAGGTGGGTTGGCCGAGTGGCTGAAGGCACTCGCCTGCTAAGCGAGTAGGGGGGCTTAAACCTCCCTCGAGGGTTCGAATCCCTCATCCACCGCCATTATTGCAGATGAAGCGGACCCCGCTCGGGTCCGCTTTTTCGTATTTTATGCGCCATTGTTTCCAAGCTCTCTTCATTTCTAAAAAGGAGAGAGCGGACGAGGTGTACGTGTGAAGATGTTCTTTTCGAGCGTTTCATGAGCAAAGGCCTCCGTTTTGTACAACAATCACGACCTTCGTTTGTGTGACAAAACTGCTTGCGGGCTTATCGTTCACGTGCTATTATTCCTCATGCTGCGGCTGAAGCGGCGAAATACGTGCTGGTAGCTCAATTGGATAGAGCAAAGGCCTACGGAGCCTTAGGTTGGGGGTTCGAATCCTCTCCAGCACGCCATAGCAGACAAACGGGAAAGACTGCCGTTTTTTTGAAGAGAGGCCGGACGCTATCGGAGCGATCCGGCCTTTTCCTTTGTCTTGAGCGGGGCGGCTATAGCCGCGGAACGTCGAAACCGGTATGTCGCACGAGTGCATTTACCGATGACTCGCAACGGACGGAAACGGAATAATAAAAGCCCGCAAGCGAAGATACGAGCCGGAATCATTCTTCAGGCAACGCAATCCGGCCGTTCGACGGGTCGACTCACACAGGGAGATGATGACTGTGACGTGTTTTCTGGCAGTGCTTCGGCGTTTTCTCCGGAACAGAGTCTCTTCCTTCTGCACGTGGGGCATCATCTTCTGTTTCGTCATCGTCCGCCCATGCAATGCCGGGACGCTTCGTTTGGCTTTCATCGGAGACATCATGGTGCATGTCCCGCAACTGGAAGCAGCGTGGATCAGGGCCGACAGGACGTACGACTTTCTTCCGCAGGTCGCTCCGATGAAACGCTTTCTCTCTCGTTCCGATATCGTCGCGGGAAATCTCGAGACGACGCTTGCTTCCGGGATTCGCGGCTTTACGGGATACCCCTGTTTCAATTCTCCGGACTCTCTGTTGGCGGCGCTGAAAGAGATCGGGCTTTCGGTGCTGACGACCGCCAACAATCACTGCATGGACAGCGGCGCGGCGGGCGCCGTCCGCACGGGACGGGTCATCGATGAGCACGGGTTCTACCGCATCGGCGTCCGGTTGAAAGAGGATACGGCAAGCGCCCTCAGGTTTGAAAAAAACGACGTGCATGTCGCGTTCCTCTCGTACACGTACGGGACGAACGGCATCCGCGTCCCTTCCGATTCTTCCGTCGTGGTTCCGCTCATTCAGTCCGACACGTTTTCCGGAGATATTGCCCGGGCGCGAAGAAACCGAAACGATCTTCTCGTCGCCGCATTCCATTTCGGAACGGAGTACGCCGTCACGCCGTCGAAGGAGCAAGAAGCCGTGGTCGCTTTGGCGCTCAAGTCGGGCGCCGATATCATCTTCGGGACGCATCCGCACGTTCTCCAGCCGATACAGGTCAGCAGAAACGCGAAAACCGGCCGTCTCCGGGTGGCGGCGTTTTCTCTCGGAAATTTTCTTTCGTCGCAGAGAACGGAACCGAGAGATCGAAGCTGTGTGCTTCTGGTCGACGTAAAAACGGAATCCGACCGCTCCTCAATCACAAAGGTCGCCATTCTGCCCATTAGGACCCGCTGGAAGAAAACGCGGGGAAACGATCGCATCGCCGTGTCGCCGATCGTGCATGAGCGCCGTCGCCTTATCGGAAGACGCGACCCTGCCGGAAAGGTCGAAGCGCTGGCGTTGCGATCCCTTGAAAAAAGCATCTGTGCGTCGCTCCGTGTGTATCATGAAGCGGAACCGGACGGCGCCTATACGTTGTGGAAGGAGACACAGACCAGATGAACCGTTTTTCTTCACGCTCTTTCTGGAAACTTTTCGTCATTGCTCTCGTCACGCTGAATCTCTTTGCCTCGGGCGGAAACGCAGCGGAGTGGGTACGGAGAGACGAATTCTGCGTCGCGCTTCTCGAAGCGCGGGGCTTTCCCGTAAAGGGGTTGGAAAAGCCTGCAGAAGCCTACAAGAAGGCTGTCGACCAGGATCTCGTTCCGGTTCTCGGACGTCCTGACGGGTTTCTGACGCGCCGGGAAATGCTGCGTTTCGCGATACAGAGTCTGCATCTCAATGTCGAAGCGAATCTGCTGCAATCGAGCCCGCTGCCTTTCAAGGATATCGCGCATCTTTCCCGCTTTGAACACGGTTGTCTCGCCGTAGCCCTTTCCCTTGAACCGAAACTGATCCATTCAGAGAAAAAATTCAATCCCGACAGGAAGGTCTCCTCCGGCGAGGCGAAATTCTGGCTTCAGGCGATCGAAAGCGCCTCGAAAGGAATGGTGCTTCATGTCGTTCTGGAAGAGGAGAAGGGATTGTCCTTCATCGTGCATCGCGAGAACGCGCTGGATCGTTTCGTGCAATGGCGGACCGTCATGGATGGATTCGAGACTCGCGAAGCAGCCGTCTCCGTTGCGGACAGCCTGCGGTCGGGGAAGCACACGGTCTTTGTGGACAACGCCAACTATGAGTGGAGGATCCGCTCCGACCTCTTTGACGAAAAACCGAAGGCGCAGCGCCTTGCCGCGCTCGGAAGAAAGATGGGTGCGAACGTCCGCGTGCTCCCATACTTGCCTATCGTCGAAGCGACGGGCGGGCCGCGATTCTGGATCGCTCTCGTTCTGGATCCTTCGCGATTCGTTCTCGAACCGCTCATCAGCCCCAACGGCGTTTCGCCGCTTGCCCCGCTGAGCGCCATGACCGATAGCGGCGTGCGGGGCGCCGTCAACGGCGGTTTCTTTACAAAATCGGCGCAGGACAAGGGATTCCCCATCGGGACGCTCATGACGCGGAAACGGTTGATCAACTCACCGTACCAGGGACGAACCTGTCTCGGGTGGAGTCGTATGAACACGGCCGCGTTCGGGATGGTCGAATGGGAGGGGGTTCTCCAACATCCCGAACTTGGAGAGCAGCGGATTTCCTCCATCAACAGGATGTCAAAGGCCGACTCGATTTGCCTCTTCACTCCGGAATACGGGGAATCCACGCCGGCGACGTCGAGGCCGATGCTTGAGCTTCTCATCAGAAAAGGCCGGTGTGTCGAGCGGAGGAACACGCCCGGTCCCGTCCCGGACGGAGCGTTTGTCCTTGCCGGATATGGCGGCGGGGTGGAAACGCTTGCCGGCGTTAACGTCGGCGATGCGGTCGTAATCCGGCAAGCCATCAATGCGGGGGATCCGGACTGGAACAGGTGTGATTCGATCATACAGGCGGGACCGTTCATTCTCCGAAACGGCGACATTCAGAGGGACAACGAGAACCTCAGCGTCGGAATAACCGAAAGGCGGCATCCGCGAACCGTTATCGGGCTGACGGACAAGGGACGGTGGATGTTGTGGGTCGGCGACGGAAGAAACCCGATCCACAGCATCGGATTCACGCTGGACGAGGCGGCGAGGCTCTTGCGCGATTACGGCGTCGTGTACGCGTTGAATCTCGATGGAGGTGGGAGCAGCGAGATGATCTACAGGAACAGAATCGTCAATCTTCCTTCGGAGGGGAAGGAACGAGTCGTCAGTTATGGCGTCGGTGTTCGTTCCCGTTTATCGAAATAAGACGACTGAACGGGGACCTGTGTGCGTGGAGCCGCCGATTTATGTGCTTGAGCGGAGGGGAATCTTGCTGTAAGCTTCAACGGGAGGTGAGTGATGATGCCGATAGTTCAGGTTCAGCTATTTGAAGGTCGGAGCCTTGAAATGAAGAGAAAACTCGTATCCGAGATGACGAAGGTTATCTGCGATGTTCTTGAGGTTTCCCCTGATGTCGTGAGGATTATTCTGAACGAAATGTCCCGGGAGAATTTCGCCATTGCAGGGACGCTCGTTTCCGAAAGAAAATAGGAGAAAGCATGTTCCGTAGCGGATTGTCGCGTATATTGACGCTGCTAGTCGTTTTGTTTCTTCTTGCATTCTGCAACGGCGCCGAGGCTGCGATAACCGGAGATTTCGTGTTTCGGAGTTTTCTTCGCCAGTTTCGTCCGGAATCGATCGAGCTCATTCTTGACGCCGAGCCGGACGAGTCCGGCGCCGTGCGTCACATGTACGCCGTCCTTACCGGAGCGCGCTATGGCGGAATCCGGATCGACAAGCTCAGTCTCGAAACGGTTTTTTGCACCTTTCGCAGCGTTCCGGGCAAGGATGGGACGGAGGAGGCGGAAATAGCGTCATCGGTAAACGGATATTTTACTGCACGGCTTACCGAAAAGGATTTGAATGGTTTTCTTCTGGACAAGACGGTGGGGGGAAGCAACGATGAGAGCTGGCGAAAGATTCGGGTCGATTTTCTCGCATCCCGGCTCCGTGCGCGGGGGTACTATTCGGTTTCGTCTCCCGTCAGCCTGACGGCGCTTGTCGAACTCGAGGGAAACCTGGAGCTTGAAGAAGGCAATCGACTCATCCTTTCCGACTATACCTTCAGGGTCAATAACGCCGACCAGGCGTCCCTGATCGAGGACGCGATCCGTAAGGCGCAGCCGTTGCTCGATTTTCGCACATTCGTCTTTCCGGTTGTTCTCAAATCCGTTGTCATGACTGATGACTCCCTGACGCTCGCAACGAGGGTGCCCCCGAAACGCTTCAAGGGTGTATCGTTCCGGCGCGGGCAGCCGGAGAGTTGACCATGAACGGGATGGAGTTTCGCTTTCGCCGCTGGTCCGGAATCGCGATCGCTCTTTTCGTTCTGCAGTTCATCGCCCTGCCTGCAACGGCGTCCGAGACGGCCGCCTTTACCGAGGCGATGCGCCGGTATTTCCCGAAAGGGACGATCAACACGGTGCTCTCTTCCGGCGAAAACGACTCGTCGGTGAAACGGGCGTATATCTGCGTCGAACAGCCTGAGATTACCGGCGTGCGATACGAAAGAATCCTTCTCGACCTGAAGGACCTTCGGCACCATTTTGTCAACGACGCCGTCAGGATCGACGGCATCGCATCGGCGGCCATAAGCGGAACGCTGACAAAGGCGGAATTCGAACGGGCCATCGCCGTGGGATTCCCGTCTCTCAAAAACATCAAAATTACATTTTCGAAGAAATCCATAGACATTCTCGGAGTCTACGAAAAGAGCTATCTTGTGCGGGTGCGGGCGCTTATGGGATTTCACGGTCGATACGAGATCGATTCGAGAACCGGAACGGCGAGTCTGGTTTTCTCCGATGTGACCAACGACAACGCCATGGTTTCCGCCGGCGAAATCGTCACCGTCCTGGAGAAAGCATGTCCCAAACTCGATTTCAACTCTTTGCCGGGGCGTCCTGCGGTTCGTCACGTGGTTGTCGACGAAAACAGGATCTGGTTCAGCACCGTCGCCCGCTAGTCTTGCCTGGAGGGATTTTCGTGCCTGAAGAACAGTCTTTCTGGAAAAATGCGAAGGAATTTGCTGTTGCGTTCCTTCATGGTTCCTTCGTCAACAAACGCATGGCTGTTGTTCGCAAGGAAGCCTTTGACGATAACGACAACCTCATGCTGCTGCTTTTCGGCGATTTTCTCGGAATACCGAACCCTGTTTCCTACTATATGCTCGAACTGCTTCCCTATGTGATGGAGGACCTGGTTCCCTGGGAGCGCAGGATGCAGAACAGGAAATATATCGTCGCTGAAAAAGCTGCACAATACGACTTCGATTAGGAGAGCGGGATATGAAGAACAAACGTCCCTTTGTTTTCTTCGGCGGCAAGGGCGGCACCGGAAAAACGACATGCGCCGCCGCATATGCGTACTGGAAAGCCTCGCAAGGGTCAAGAACGCTTGTCG
>CALMZW010000256.1 GCA_937870605.1 uncultured Synergistaceae bacterium | reverse complement strand
CCTGTGAAACATCGTCCGACGCCGAGAATCTTTGGCGCAACAAACAAGGAAAAACCATCGACAAGCCCCGCGCCGAGAAAGGAAGCGGTCACATTCGGCCCGCCTTCGACAAGAACGCTCGAAACGCCCTTTTCCGATAGAACACGAAGCATTTCTTTCAGGGCCAACTTTCCGTCGGGTCCGTTCGGAACCGTGACAATATCGCAGCCTTTTCGCTGCAATTCCTTCTTTTTCTCTTCCGAAGCGGCGATGCTGCACACGATTATAACGTTCCCACCCCGAAAGACATTTGCGTTCTCTGAAATCGAAAGATTCGAATCGAGGATGATCTTCACCGGCGATGCACCGTCAGTATCACGGACGTTTAGAGACGGGTTATCCTGACGTATCGTTCCTATTCCGACAAGGACGCCGTCATGTTCCGCCCTGAGGAGATGTGACATCCTCCGCGCCCTGTATCCCGTAATCCATTTACTCGATCCGTCAAGACAGGCGACGTCGCCGTCCAGTGTCATCGCGGATTTTATCGTCACCCACGGACGTCCGAGCACGTGCCTCCATATGAATCCCCTGTTCAGACGTCGGCACGCCTCTTCCAGAATGCCGACCCGAACGTCGACTCCGGCGCTCTCCAGAATGCGAATACCCCCGCAATCAACCCGGGGGTTCGGATCGGTCATACCGACAACGACTCCGGATATCCCCTCTTGCACAAGACGGGGCGCGCATGGGGGTGTTTTTCCGAAATGACAACATGGTTCGAGCGTCACATACGCCGTTGCGCCGATCGCGTCGTTTCCGGAGAGGCGCAAGGTCTCCAGCGCAGCAACTTCCGCGTGCGCCTGCCCGTACCGAGCATGCCATCCCTCGGAAAGTATCTTTTCGCCACGGACAATAACACATCCGACCATCGGGTTCGGACGAACAAATCCAAGCCCTCTCCGCGCCAGGCTCAAGGCGCGACGCATGTAATACTCGTCAAGCGTCCTTTTCGACACCATAGGCATTCTCCTTCAGGAAATCAAGTATCCGCTCGGCCGTCCGTTGCCCCATCCCGGGGATTTTCGCGACGATCGCATCCGCATCGAGGCACGCAATTCTCTGAACGCTTCCGAATTCGGAGATGAGCTGCGCCGCCCGGTGTCGACCGATTCCGGGAATTTCCTCGAGAACGGATCGCCTGAGCCGGGAGTCCCGCTTGTTCCGGTGCGTGCCGATAGCATACCGGTGCGCTTCGTCGCGAATACGTTGTAACAGACGCAACGCCGGATTGTCGAAAGAAAGGACGATGGGATCCTCGCTGTCGGGATAAAAAACGTGCTCTTCTCTTTTTGCGAGCGCTACGACGGCAAGATCGGTCATACCGAGCTTCTGCAACGCCTTCAACGCAAATTCGAGCTGTTGCTTCCCCCCGTCGATGACGACAAGCTGTGGCGGCGGCTCTTCGCCTTTTTGCACATGACTGTATCTTCGGAACACGACTTCTTCAATGGATCGAAAATCGTCAATGCCCTCGACCGTGCGGACCGTAAACTTCCGAAAGAGCGACGGATTCGGGTGTCCCTGTTCGAAAACCACGACGACGCCATAGGTCTCTCTCCCCGAAAAGTGTGAGATATCGAAACAATCAATTCTCCACGGAAGGATTTTGAGCCGAAGCTCTTTCTGAAGCGTTACGAGCGTCGACCACGTCTCGCTGTCGAACTCGCGTTCCAATGGTGCGGAAATACGCTGCCGCGACACCTTCCAGATCGCTCGAATCGCATCGCGATGTCTTGCAGCCTCCTCGAAAAGAAGACGATTCGCTGCGCTATCCATCCGTCCCCGGATCCTTTCGACGAGATCAACGCATTTCCCCCTGAGAAGCAGAATCAGGTCGTCAACGCGGTCACGATAACTGGAATCGTCACACAGCGATGCGCACGGCGCAAGACAGCTACCGAGCTCGTAGCGAATGCACGGTCGCCGTTTTGGATCGGGACGTATTTCGCCGGAACAGGTGCGCAACGGAAAGTATCTTTCGGAAAGCCGCAGAAGGTCGCGAATCTCACGCGTACTGACATAGGGGCCGAAATAAATGGCGCCGTCCTCTTCTTTCTTACGTGTCACGATCAGCCTCGGGAATGGCTCCCGCGGTATCTTGATGTACGGATACCGGTCGCTGTTCTTCAGATCCACGTTAAAAAAAGGCGAGTACTTCCGTATCAGCTTCGCTTCGAGGATAAGCGCCTCCGCCTCAGTCTCCGTGCGTATGGCGGAAATATCGTCTATACTGTCCACGAGGTTTCGCAGACGCGGCGAATCGAAATTCTTATGGTAAAAATACGACGATACGCGTTTTCTGAGGGATTTCGCCTTCCCGACATAGATAACAACGCCGCCCGCATCGCGCATCAGGTACACTCCGGGCTTCAGCGGCAACGCTCGAACAGTGGCAAGAACGGTATCCTTTGACATATGTTCCTCGATCTTGTATAAAATGATTTCTACAGTTTAATTCGTCTTTCGCACTTTTGCAAACACAACTTCGTTGTCGAAGCGGAAACACGTACAGGAGGTGTCCTGATTGGGACTTGTTCTCTTCAACGATCTGACGCGCAAGAAAGAGCCTTTTGTTCCCTTGAAGCCGGGCCATGTAGGATTCTACGCCTGCGGCCCCACAGTCTATGATTTCTTCCATATCGGAAACGCACGACCTTTCATCGTATTCGACGTTCTTCGAAGGTATTTGGAGTGGTCGGGCTATGCCGTAACGTTCGTTCAGAACTTCACGGACATCGACGACAAGATGATCGACCGCGCAAACCGCGAAGGAATTACCGTCGCACAGCTGGCCGAACGTTTCATTGCAGAGTATTACCAGGACGCTGATGCCTTGGGCATCCGCCGCGCAACGGTAAACCCGAGGGCGACCGACCATATGCCCGAGATCATTGCACTTGTGAAGACGCTCATTGAAAAGAAGCACGCTTACGAGATACAGGGAGACGTGTTCTTCGACGTTGCAAGTTTCCCGTCGTATGGAAAGCTCTCGAAACAGGGCATCGACGAACTGCAGTCGGGCGCTCGAATAGATGTCAACGAGCGGAAAAGGAATCCGCTTGACTTCGCGCTCTGGAAAGCCCAAAAGCCGGGAGAACCCGCCTGGGAAAGTCCATGGGGTTTGGGGCGTCCGGGGTGGCATATCGAGTGCAGCGCAATGTCCATGAAATATCTGGGAGAGACGTTTGACATCCATACGGGCGGCAGTGACCTCACCTTCCCGCATCACGAAAACGAAGTGGCTCAGGCCGAAGCGGCTACGGGGAAACAGTTCGTCCGAAACTGGCTTCATAACGGCTATCTTCTTATCGACAAGGAGAAGATGTCGAAATCCCTCGGCAATTTTCTCACCGCGCGCGAAGCGCGGAAGCGATTCAATCCGCTTGCGATACGTCTTTTCATGCTGAGTGCGCACTACAGATCTCCGATAAATTTCTCCGAAGAAGGATTGCAGCAATCAGTAAGCGCGCTTGAGCGACTGCGGAACTGCCTTGCCGACCTTACGTACGCTCAGGCGCATCGAGAATGCTCGGATGATGCCGTTTCGACGGAGATTCTGAAACTTCTTGAAGAGAAGAACGCGGAGTTCAGAGCGCAGCTCGACGACGATTTCAACACTGCCGGTGCGCTCGGCTCGGTGTTCGAAGTGGTTCGGATTACGAATACATATCTCAAGGAATCCGCCTCGCTCAACCGAAGTGTCATATCTGCAATCACGAATTTCTTCGATATGACGGAAGACATCTTCGGAATCGTTCGCGACCCTGCTGACGTCGAGCCAAGCGACGAGATAGAACAGCTGATTCTTCAGAGAAACGAAGCCCGCGCCGCCAAGGATTACGCAAAATCGGACAGCATCAGGAAGTCGCTTTTGGAGAAAGGCATTATTCTCGAAGATTCTCCTGAAGGCACGAAGTGGAAAAGGCAGCTCTGACGAATGGAAACGGGCAGCTATTCCGACTGAACAAACGGCGTGAAAATACCGATATGGCAAGGCCCCCACGGAATCAACGCCGCAAGGGGCCTTGTTTTTTTGTTTTATTTAAATTCATAAATACTTATACTAGCGATACTTAATAGGCGTACCGTTGATATTGATACATATGCGGATGTTATAATTCTATTCCTTCTCTCTTCGCTCTTTCGGAAAGTGCTTTGAAAGCAACATCGTCAACGGAATACCGAGCGCCATACACGAAACAGCTTGGCCGATGCCGATATACAGCGCCGCGTACAGGAACGGCATTTTTGTAATGACCGACAGGTAGCCTCCAACGACCAGCATATTGATGACGACGGGAGGGATACTCGCAAGCACCATCGTTTTCATCCGGCTTGACAGGAACGCGGCAATCAACGTCGAGACGCTTCCAAACACAACATCGAGGAGGCCGAACTCCCCAAAGAAATTCGCCAGGGCGCATCCGAGAAAAAGTCCGGGCACAGCCTCCGGGACGAGAAACGGGAGAACTGTGAGAGCTTCAGAAATGCGAACCTGTACCGGTCCGTACGACATCGGTGCAAAGGCGATTGTCACAACAGCGTACAACGCAGCGATAACGCCGGCTTTCGTCAGGTACAGAATCTTATTCGACGGCATTCGTTTCTTTCCTCCCGACAGTCACGCTTCTCATTCCGCGAAAGATCCGGCGCGGATCCGAATGACTCTATTGTTCTCATAGACGAACACTACGCCCTTCCGGTTTTCGCCCGCATATTCATCCTCAAGCGCAGTCGATCGGGAAGGGGCGCCCATAATATGCCGGACATCTTCTTTCGTCATTCCGACAGCGAGTCCTCCCGAAAGTTCATACCCGCTGTCGCTGCAGACGATGGAATCAACGCGAGGCTGATCGTCAGCGTTTTCGACATAGGAGACAGTAAGGCCGTCGTAAAGCGCATCAGAATAATCTGTCGCAACGCCATCTCTCATGATGGACCGCTGCGTTTCCCTCCTGGGTTTTCCAAGCGTTCTTTCCACGTGCTCCCGGATCGCGCCGAACGTACCAATAATAGCGTCGACTGCCTGCGGCGGCAAAACTTCCACTCGGGCAGGTTGCGAATGG
>CALMZW010000255.1 GCA_937870605.1 uncultured Synergistaceae bacterium | reverse complement strand
GTTTTTCACCTGCGTCACGTCCGCGTCGCCGACGATCGAGCGGGGCTCCGGTTCGGTTTCGCCCGAGTAGCCCGAAAACGCCGTCGCCGACTTGTTCGGGGACGTCCCGATCTGGTTCGTTCCGTCGGAGGTGTATCCGTAATAGGCGTAGAGGTTGTCCGGCGTGTTTCCGGTGATCGTGCATGCGTTCTTCAATGAGAGCGAACCCGAGGTTCCGATTCCGCCGCCGCGCTTTCCGGCGGTATTGTTCTTGACCGCGCACTTGACCAGAGTCAGCGTTGTTCCGCCGTTGTAGATGCCGCCGCCCTCGCCCGTCGACTGGGACGCCGAATTCGATTCGACGGCGCAGCTCGCCAGCGTCGCCGTCCCCCCCGTGAAGCAGAGGCCGCCTCCCAATAGCCCGCAGGCGTTGTTTCGGACGGCGCCTCCCGACATGGTCAGGATCCCGCCGCCGTAGACGCCTCCCCCGGATCCGTACGAGTACGCGGCGTTCGATTCGATGATGCAGTTCGTCAGCGTCGCCGTTCCCAGGAAGTCGACGCCGCCGCCGAAGAACGCGCCCGTATTGTTCGTCACCGAACAGCCGGTCATCGTCAGCGTTCCCTTGTACACGTGTATGCCGCCCCCGGAGCAGCCGTAGTTGAGCAGCTTGTTGCCGGAAATGACGCAGTTCGTCAGCGTCGTCGCGGACCCCTCGCCCGCGTCGATGGCTCCGCCGTTGCCCCGGCACTGGCCGTCTTGTATCGCGCATCCCGTCATGGTCAGCGTCCCCTCGTTCCTGACGGCGCCGCCGGAGCCGCTCGTCGGGAAGGCTCCCGAGAGCACCAGGCTCTTCATGACGACGGTCGCGCCTTTCGGAACGACGAAATAGCGGGTTCCCGAATAGTACTGCGCGGTCGTGATCGTCGCCGGGCCCGTGATCGTGACGGTCCTCCCGGGAGTGAAACAGACGTCCGCCCGGAGATACACGGTTTTCGCGGTATCCGCGAACCGGATTTCGTCCCCGTCCTGACAGTCGTAGATGACCGTTCGGAACATTCCCGCCTTGTCCGGCCAATAAGCGAGATCGTCTCCTGGATCGGTCACGGTCCGGACGACGGCGTGCGCCGGATGCGCCGGGACGAACAGCAAAAGCGCCGCGAGCAAGGCGGGCACAGCGAGCGCCGGAAGAACCCGAAACGCGAAACCGTCGTTGCGTGTCATGTATCGTTCATCTCCCCGCTACGTTTTGTGGAGCCTGAAAACAGTTTGCGCTCTGACACAACGGCAGAGTCAAGAGATCTCCCAAAACTTTTTCACAGCGATCGCTCGCGCCGTTTCGGGGCGTTTCTTTTTGGATTCGGGAAATACAGCAGCGGCACGGCGAAAAGCAGGGCGAGCGACGCGCCTTCGGTCCCTCCCGCGCCGGCGTTGCACCCACCGCCGCTGCCTGTGTCGCCGGTTGCTTCGGCCGCGCGGACCGAGCAGACGCGGAAGGTCACGATTCCGGTCGTCGGTTCAAGGTCGTAGGAGCCATTGTCCGTTACGACATTGCGCCAGGTCATGAGGCCTTCGCCCGGGACGTAGAAATCGGGCGGCGTCACGCCGTCGGGGAGCGTCTGCCCGGGTTGCAGCTCGAACTGGACGCCCCTGCCCGGCATGTCGAAGCCCGAGCCGTCGGCCCGGGAGAAGAGCGCGTAGTAGCGCACCCGCTCCGGATACGAGGCCGTGTATTCGACAACGAGATCCCGACTCTCGATCGCGACGTTTTCGAACGTGTTCGCGTAATACAGCGACGCCGTCATGCCCGAAAGCGACGCGGTCGCGTCGCCCGATATCCCGCCGACGTCGTTCGAGAGGGCCGTCCTCACGGCCGCGAAGATATCACTCGTCGGGTCGGCCAGGGCGCTCTTCACTTCTGTCACGTCCGCGTCGCCGACGATCGAGCGGGGCTCGGGCTCCGTCTCGCCGGAATACCCCGAGAACGCCGCAGAGGACCTGTTCGGGTTCGTCCCGATCGTGCAATTGCTGTCGGCCTTGTAGGGGCCCGAGATCTGGTCCGGCGTGTTGTTTTTCACGGCAGTCTTGTCCTTGAGCGAGCAGTTGTCCCGGCCGACGGAATTGAAGACGCCTCCGCCGGACGAAGCTGCGTTATTCGTGACGGCGCAGTCTGTCAGGGTGACGGTCCCGGATTCGCCGTATTTTTCGGGCGGGAGATAGATGCCGCCGCCCTTTCCTCCGGAGTCGTTGTTCGCGATCGAGCACTTCTTCATCTCGAGAACGCCGCTGTTTCCGATTCCGCCGCCGTCGCCGCCCGCGAGGTTGTACCGTATCGCGCACTCCTCGGCCTTCAGCGTCCCGTTGGCGTGAGAAACGCCGCCGCAGCAGCCGGACGCCGAATTATGTTCCACGACGCAGTCTTTCATCTGCGTCTCTCCGTAGCTGAACACGCCGCCGCACGACCCCGACGCGATGTTTCTCACGATCGTGCACGACGTCATCTTCAGGACGTCGAAATTGATGATGCCCCCGGCTTCGGCGGAAGCATTCTCCGAGACCGTGCAGTTTTTCATCGTCAGCGTCGCGCCGTTCAGAACGGCGCCGCCCTGAATCCACGCGGAGTTTCCGGTCAGGGTGCAGCCTTCCATCGTCAGGTCGCCGTAGTTGCACAGCGCCCCGCCGTGTGACGAGACGCCGCCCTTCAGCATGAGGTTTTTCAGCGCAGCCGTAACGCCGTCGTTCACCACGAAAATGCGGTGCTGGTATCCCGTCTGCCGGATGGTCGCCGGCCCCTCGATCGTTACATTTTTCCTGATATATAGCTGCGACGTGAGCGTCGAACCGGTGCTCGAGAATGTGATGGTATCCCCGTCCCCCGCGTTCGCCAGAATGTACCGGAATGCCCCGGAGTGTATGGATGAATCCTCCGTCGTCGTCACCGTCCACGTCTTCGCGTCGCCTGCGGACGCGCAGCCGGACAGCAGCGCGAGCGCGACGCCGAATAGAATGCAATGCCGGTAGGACCGCTTCGTTCCGTCTGTGAGTCTCACCCGAATCATCTCCCATCGCCGCAAGGGCAGTCTGACGAAAAAGAACACAATCCCCGATTTCGATAAATATGCACCCTGACATCGTGTCAGAGTCAAGCCGAAAGGCCGAAAATTTTTCTGTGTTTCCGCGGGGGTTCCGGACGCGTGCGCCGAGGCGGAACCATACGAACGAAAGTCTAGCACGAAGATTCAGTCACGACTATTACGGTCTGGGAAAAAGAGATGCGGGCCCGGACTTTCGCCGGGCAGGGGAATGAAAGAGCGCCCCTCGCCGCGATCCGCGAGAGGCGCTCCTTTTTGTGGACATTCCGGCAGGGGATCACAGTCCGAGTTTTTCCCGCAACGCCTCCTGCAGCGTGCTGGAAAAATTGACGTTCGAATCCATCGCGAGGCGGTTGAGCCATTTGGGAATCGTGACGTTCTTGCTGACGGACTTGTTGGAGTCCTCGCCGCGGAGGATGTCCAGACGAACGTCGACGAGAACGGCGATCTCGCCTTTCTTCGGCCGGAGTTCGTTCAGGGGCGTCGGCGACGGAATGTCGTCGTGATCGTCCTCCATGCAGAGAAGGTGACCTCCCAGCGCGTCCCTGGCGCTGGCGACGGCATCGGCGTACCCCTCGCCGAAGGTGTTGCATCCCGGCAGATCCGGGAAGCGCACGTTGACATATTGGCCCTCTTCCGAAAGCAGCGCCGGATAGACCCGAATATCTTTTTTCGCGCTCATCTCCATCAC
>CALMZW010000254.1 GCA_937870605.1 uncultured Synergistaceae bacterium | reverse complement strand
TGTTCGAGCGTGACGACGACGAGGGCGTCCCCCTGCCGCCGGATCCAGTCCCAGTTCTGGCAGATGTAGGTCTTTCCGTCGGCGGACGCGGCCGGCGAGACGCCGAAGGCCGTGCAGCCGTCGACGTGCGCGTCGAGGACGATCTCGCTCCTGGCGTTCAGCGTGAGGATGTCCCCGAAGGTCTTTCCGGACCCCTCGGCGATCCCTTCCATTTCCTCGACGGTCTTCGGGCTGTAGTCCCGGATGAAGGGGAGGAAGCCGAGCGCCAACCTCCCCGCGTCCTCCCACGAAATGCCGCTGAAGGCGGAAAACATATCGGCGTAGTTCCGGATGCTCGCGTCGATCATGGAGCGGCAGGCGCCGCCGTAGAGCCGTCCGCGTTCTTTCGGGGTTCCCGCAAGTGTCACCTGGGGGTATCGCGTGTTCGTCACCGCAATCACGTCCTTTCGGAATCGTCCGCCTCAGAGGCTCCAGTTCAGTCCGATGAAGATCCCGTCGTTGTAGGTGTCCATCACGAAGCCGTTCTTTTCGTAGTCCAGATAGAGATACCGGTAGCCCAGTTCGATCGAGAACCGTTTCGAGATCCGCCAGGAAAAGTCCGCCATGGCCTCCCACGTGAAATCCGATCCGACGCCGAACCCGCCCGCGTCGAGCATCCCGATGAAGGACAGGGTGGGCGAGAGCCGCTTTTCAAAGCGGACGCCGACGATCGGGTCGATCCAGCTTTCGTCATCCTTGTAGCTCTTGAGTGTGACCGACGCGGTCCGGAAGGTCAGCCGGTTCGTGAGGCCCCAGTAGCGGACGCCCACGAAGATGTACGCGGCCGCGGAGTCGCTTTCGAAGACGCGCGTCCCCCATGCGGCCTGCATCCGCTTCATGGTGATGTCGACGTCCGCGAACAGGGCCCCCTGTTCCTCGTGCAGCGTGTAGGGCTCCGTGTCGGCCGCGTCGAGATACATCCCGTCGAAGAAGAAATACTGTTTCCCACGGAACCCCTGGAACGCGAGAAGCCCCGTCTTGTCGGCGTGGCCCAAGACGTCGCTGAAGCTCAGATCGACGTGCGCCTTTCGCCCCATGACGCCGACCGTCCCGACGACGCCGCACGCCCAGACGTAGGGGGTCACGGCGAAGCGCCATTCGGACGAATCCGCCTTGTCCGACGCGATCGCCGGCGGAAGTCCCGCGAAAAGCGGCGAAAGAGCGGAAAGGACGAGAAGAAGCGACGACGCACGCGCGCGATGGAACGATTTCATGTGAAGGCCTCCCGGACTGTTTCTCCGCCGTGCGGAACGCGCCGGTTCCCTTGCGGTCCCGTCTGCGGATGCGATACCGGTGATTGTAGCAGCTTTTTCGGCCGGCGCACGGGGGCGTGATGCGGGGCGATGTTTTGCGGGAAGGCGTTACAAAAGCTCTTGAGATCCGTCGAAAACGAACTCGCACGTCTCGGGCTTCCGTACCCCGAAACGCCGAAGGAAAGAGAATGATTTTCGGAAAGGGAGCGGCGTCTTTCCGCCGGATTCCCGGGCGGTCCTAGACGCCGAGTTTCTGCCGCAGCGCTTCCTGCAATGTGCTCGAAAAGTTGATGTGCGCGTCCATCGCCATCTGATTGAGCCATGCGGGCACGGTGACGGTCTTGTTGACGGCGCGTTTGCGGTCTTCTTCCCTCAGGATCGACAGGCGAACTTCGATGAGCGCGACGACCTCGTTTTTTTTCGTCCGGATCTTGTCGAAGGGAGTTGGCGTGGGGATCGCCTCGCCGAGGTCTTCGAGGCATAACAGGTGTCCGCCGAGCGCGTCCCGCGCCATTGTCAGCGCGTCCTCCTGATCGTCGCCGCAGGTATTGCACCCGGGCAGGTCAGGAAAGCGCACGCCGACCACATTTCCATCGCGGAAAAAAATAGCGGGAAAGACATGCCGGTCCGTTTTCATCGAATCCCTCCAGTTATAGAAGCCCCGCCTGTCGCAGGATATTCCGGAACACTCCGGTCCCCAGATCTTTCCGGGGATGCGGTATCGTCACGAGTCCCGGCTTCGAACGATGTTTGTAGTGATGATGGCTTCCCCGGATTCTGACGAGTATCCATCCGTCCGCGAGCATTCTGTCAATCGCTTCCTGCGAGCTGGGAATCGGACGCACCGTCCTTTCGTGTGGCGTGAAGATAACACTTGTAAAAACACGTGTCAATCATTTCCCAGCGTATGTCTGCGCGATCCGTAACAATGACGGTGCGATCGACTTTGCGCGGGGCGGAGCGCCCCCTCCTCTTGATGTTTCGTTTCTTCCCCGGGAAAGGATCCGGGATCCTTGGATCCGGGGGCTTTTTCATGCCCTCAAAAAGCTATTTTAGACAAGAGCGGTCGACGAAAACACGTCCCTCCGGAAGTACGGCAAAATGATTCCGGACAAACAGAATGACGGATATTGCTAGAAGAACCGCCATACCGACAAGAGATACGAGCTGCAATGTAACATACTCTCCTTTAAATCCTGCCGGTGATTGTAAAAACTGATGTATTCCGAAGTACGCCCAGGCAATCGGAAGTGGAAAGATCGCATTGCGGATTTTGGAGACGACCCCAATTACAAGAAGGATAGCAATAACCAACATGATGCTCCCCCAGGTTTCCTGCGTCAGCCCGAAGCCGGACCAATGAATCTTGATCAGCGCCGCTGCGATGTTGACGACTGTTGCAATAAAAAGCCAGCCTCCGTAAAGCCCGAAGCTCGCAGGCAATAACCAACGTTTATCTTCACGGACTTCAAGAAGCTTCATGCATATCAAAACCAAAGTAACTACAAAACCGAGTATGATAAGCACAGAAATTTCCACCAATACAAAAGAAAATATTATAATCCATGCAATGTTCAAGGCACATGAAACTCTGAAAAGAGTAGAAATCTGATCGACAGCCCTCTGGTAGTACGGATCGTTATTTTTTATGATCATAGCCATAATTGATATCAATAGCAGTGAGTAGATGACGCTCCAAATACTGAAAGTCGCAGGACTTGGCGTAATTAAAGTAATATACATGTCCGAAATTTGTTTTTGTGTCAGGCCATTGATCAAACCTTTAGCCCCTAGTGTATTAATAACGAGAGTTACTGCTAAAAAAATCAAATTAACCCCAGCTTTTTTAACTCTGTTCATAATATTGCTCCTCGTAATATTTGCTTTGTTGTTATTCCCGATATTTTTCACCTGATCCGCCGCAGGCTTTCCAGTCATGATTGTAACCGGAAGCCCGGAAGGACCGAAGTCCATTGTCCGCATTGATAGAGGTCAGGCAGGGGGCCGTGGCTCCATCGCATCGGATCCGTGGCGTCTTTTGTTCCGGTATATCCAAGAAACGGGCCGTCGCGAAGCGAAAGCCGCTTTTTGCAATGTTCAGGCTTCTGATTTGGCCTGCAAACTCATACAGCCCTCCGAACAGATAGGCGTGAATCTGTTGCAGGCCTTTGACGGAGCCGACCTCTATGG